>DAOLKI010000051.1:0-10445 GCA_035331665.1 Rhodocyclaceae bacterium | reverse complement strand
GGCGGGCGAGGCGACCCGCGCGGGCGCGGGGTGGTGACCACGGCCAACTATGTGGCACGCCGGTACGGCGTGCGCTCGGCCATGCCCATGCGCCGGGCCCTGGAACTATGTCCGGAATGCGTGTTCCTGCCCGTGGATTTCGACGAATACCGCCGTTACTCGCGCCGCTTCAAGGCGGCCATCGCCGAGATCGCACCTGCCATCGAGGACCGGGGCATCGACGAGGTCTACGTGGATCTGGACGGCGTTCGCGGCGATGCCGAGGCGATCGGCCGGCGGATCAAGACGGGAATCCATGCGGCAACGGCCCTCACCTGTTCCGTCGGTATCGCCCCCAACAAGCTCCTGGCGAAGATCTGTTCCGACCTGGAGAAACCCGATGGCCTGACCATCCTCGCGGACGGCGACCTGGAGCGCCGCATCTGGCCGCTGCCGGTGCGGCGGGTCAATGGCATCGGCCCGAAGGCGGGGGAACGCCTCGCAAAGATGCAGGTCGACACGATCGGCCAACTGGCCGCCTGCGAACCCGCTTTGCTGGTGCGGCGGTTCGGGCCGAACTACGGGCGCTGGCTGCACGATGCGGCGCACGGCCGCGACGACCGTCCCGTGGTCACGCAATCCGAGCCGCGGTCCCGCAGCCGGGAAACCACGTTCGAGCGCGACCTTCACCCGATCGCGGACCGGCAGGAACTGGGCGCGGTGTTCACCCGCCTGTGCGAGCAGGTGGCAGCCGATCTGGCGCGCAAGGGACTGCTGGGCCGCACCATCGGGATCAAGCTCCGCTTCGAGGATTTCACCACCGTCAGCCGCGATCACACGTTGCCGGAGCCGACCGCGGACCCGGCGACCATCCGCCGAACCGCCGGGGGATGCCTCAAGCGCGTCCGACTCGATCGCCGCCTGCGACTCCTCGGTGTCCGGGTCGGGAGCCTGGTGCGGCGCGACGACTACCTCACCGGGCAGGCGGAATTGCCGGAAACCCTGCCGCTGTTCTAGCAGACGTAGCCCGGGGATCAGCCGCCCGGATTCGGTGTCCGGTCACCCTCGGGTGGCCGCGCGTCGCCGAGCCGAAGGCGCAGGTGGATGAGCCGGGGATCCTCGTCCGGAACTTCAGCGAAACCCAGGGTTCGGGCCAGGTCCCGCATGCGGTTGTTCTCGGGCATGGTTTCCCCGCGCAACTCCCGGTAGCCTTCATTGCCGGCGATCTCCACCAGGCGGGAGAGAAGCAGGTGACCGAGGCCGCGGCCGGCCATGTCCGAACGGACGACGATCGCGAACTCGGCCCATTCCCGGTCCACATTGCCGACGATGCGCGCCTCGGCCAGCATCGGCCCTTCCGCGCCGCCCGCCTCGTCGATGGCGACCAGCGAAATCTCCCGGTCGTAATCGATCTGCGTGAAACGGGCGAGTTGGGAACGCGGAACCTGGCGCAGGGGGCTGAAGAACCGGAATCGCAGGTCCACCGGGTCCAGCGCCTCGAGCATGGCGGCTAGGGCCTGTTCGTCGTCGGGACGGATCGCGCGAATCGTGATTCTGCCGCCGTTCCACTGCAGGTTGCGCTCAAGTTCGCGCGGGTATGGCCGTATGGACAGCCGGCGCGACCCGCGACGCCGCATCGCGGACATGACGCGGATGCTCGCCTCGGCCGCCACCACACCGTCGGCGTCGCACAGCAGGGGGTCGATCTCTATCTCGGCCACCTCGTCGATATCCACGATCAGCTGCGACAGGGAGACCAGGGTCCGGGCCAGCGCGTCGAGGTCGAGGGTTTCCGGACTGCCAGGTTCCGCGGGAAGGTCCGCGATGCGCAGGCGGTCGATCAGCTCCGATGCCAGCGACATGTTGAGCGGCAGGAGCGAGACGCCCCTTGCCCGCCGTCCCCGGCAACCGTCCACGGCGTCTGCGAGGACGAGGACGGGGCCGAACACCGCATCCGGGACCACGCCGGCCGCCAGCCGTCGCGCACCCGGGCGCGGATCCATGCGGCGGACGCTGAATCCGGTCACCTTCACACCGCTGACATGGCGCTGGTAGGGCCGCCGCAAGGCCCGCGCGGCGTCGAGTACCGCCTCGGCCGATTCCAGGTGGTGAGCCCACAGCCCGCCGGGCGGTTGCCATGCCTCGTCCGAAAGCTGCGCGCGCAACGCGACCGGAAAACCCATCTCCGCGGCAATGCGGGCGGCCTCCGAACCTGAACGGGCGAGCGGCGCCTCGGCCAGCGGAACGCCGTAGGCGGCGAGGACCTGCCGCACTTCCCCCTCGCCGAGTCGCGTCCTGCCGGCCTGGAGGGCGGCGGCGATCACCCGCCGGGCTTCCGCCTCCTGCGGCGCGATGTCGGCGGCAATGGACGGCGGCAGTTCCAGAAGAACGCGGTGCAGGCGTTCGTACTGGCTGACGCCGATGAAGACGGCGACGGCCTTTTCCGGCGTCGGATAGGCGGGCAGCCCGTGCGCCGCCACCGCCTCGCGGGCCCGCGAGGCGGCGCCACCGCCCGGCCAGCAGGTGAATACGGCGTGCTGCGAGCGGGAGACGCCATCCCCGACGGCGTCGGCCACGGCGACCGCCGGAGAGAATATGTTCGGAGCATGGATCAGGAGCAGTGCGTCCATCGCCTCCTCCCGGTCCACCCGCCGGAGTACCTCCCCGTACAGTTCGGGCGCCGCATCGGCAGGCAACTCGACCACGCGACTGGCGGAAACCCCCACGCCCATTGCCGTCAGGTCTTCCCGGCAGCCTCGCCCGACGACGGCCACCCGCCCGCCGGCTCCGATCAGGGCGTCGGCCGCGATCTGCCCGAGGCCCGGGTCGTTGCAGACGATGGCGAGGCGATCGCCCTGAACCATGCGCGCGCCGCCCACCAGGCCCACGGCATCGAACAGGCCCTCCACGGACGGGATGCGAACGACGCCGGCCCGTCGCAGGGCGGCATCGTAGACCTCGTCCTGCATGATGAGCCGGCCGAGATCCGTGGTGGCCGTGCGTACCGAAGCCCCGGTCGCCCCGGTGCGCATGGCGACGACGGGTTTGTTGCGTGCCGCACCGCGCGCCGCCGACATGAACCGGCGGCCGCGCCTGACCCGGTCGAACTGGACGATGATGGCCTTCGTCGCGGGATCGCTGCCGAGATAGTCGAGGGCGTCGGCCAGATCCACGTCGATGGCCTGGCCGAGGTGGATCAGTCGCGAGAATCCGGCGCCGCAATCCGCGGCCCAGTCGAGCACCGCGTCGCACAATCCGGCCGACTCCCCGACGAAGGCAATCGAACCGTCGGCGGCGCCCGCGTGGGCGGTCCCCGCGTTCAGCCCGATCGACGGAACCAGGACACCCATGGAACCGGGCCCGACGATGCGCATGCCCGAGGCGCGGGCCTTCGCCCGGATATCCTCCAGAATGTTGTTGTCATCCGCGCCGCGCAGTCCCGGCGGCACCGCCACCGGGATCAGCGCGGCACGGATGCCGCGTTCCCCGAGGTGGGCGACGGCATGGGGGAGGTGCTCCGGCGGCAGGCACAGGACCGCCATCTCGGGGACGTGTGCCAGGGATTCAAGCGGTGGCGCCGTCCGGCAACCGATGAGGGGGAGGCGGAAGAACTCGACCTCGAAGACCGAGCCCGCGAAATCGCGGCGGGCGTTCTCGACGACCCGGCGTGCGACGACTTCGGAACCGCCGGAAGAATGCAGGACGACTACGGATTCGGGCCGGAATACGTATTCGAGGTCTTTGACGGCCATTGCCGCATTCTACGCGCCCGGCCCCGCGGCGGGGGCCGGACATTTGCCGCGCGTTACCTCACTTGCGGACCTTTTCCTCGAGTTTCTTGGCCAGTTCCGTCAGGCGGTCGAACAACTGCTTGAAGGCCTCGCTCTTCGGGAAACCCATCCTGTCCATGGCCTGTTCGACGCGGGTGTCGAAGGCGTCCTCGAACTTGGCCAGATTCTTGTCGAGGTAGGTCGTCGCCGCATCGATGCCGCCCTTCAGGCGATCGGCATTGCCGTCGATGGTCACGCGGGCCTGGGATTCCAGGGTTTCACCGGCCTTGACCAGCGCCTCGAAGGCCTTGCCGCCCTTCGCGCCGGCGGCGGTGCTCGCCTTCGCGAGGGCGCCCAGGCCGGCCAGCCAGATGGCCCGCTGGGAATCGATCACCCGGTACGAAATGTCCCGCGTGGCGCTCATGGCCGCGGCCACGTTCTCGCGATTGCGCGCATTGATCTTGCGGAGCAGCGAGGGCGCCTTCTTGGCGGCGGCCGGTTTCGGGGCGGCCTTGGCGGCGGGACGCTTGCGGGCGGCGGGCTTGGCCGCGGGCGCCTTGGCGGCCTTGGGCTTGGCGGTAGCGGACTTGGCAACCATGGTGTTCTCCTTTTGTCTGGGTTTGCGGCGGTTCCCCATCGGACCCGCTCGGCATGATGGCATTTTTGCCAGTATTTCTAGGGCTTACAACCTATTTTCCCGGCTTTTCGGCCCGTCCCGCGAGACGGAACCGGGATGGGCCAACCTCGGCACGCGCGGCGGACTCTCGACATGCCCATGCGAAGGGTATTATCGCAATATGGCGGCGACATGATCGGCAATGGCCAGGCAGGAGGTCAGCCCTGGCGATTCTATGCCGAACAGATTGACGAGGCCGGGGATGCCGTGTTCGCCGGGTCCCTCGATCAGGAAATCCGCCGCCGAGACCTCGGGGCCGTGGATCTTGGGGCGAACGCCCGCATAGGCGGGAACGAGTGCGCCGTCCGCCAGGGCCGGCCAGTAACGCCGGATCTCCCCGTAAAAGGACGCCGCCCGCGCCGGATCCACGCGGTGATCCGGCGCGGCGACCCATTCCACGTCCGGGCCGAAACGTGCCTGTCCACCCAGATCAAGCGTCATGTGAACCCCGAGGCCGCCGGGAACCGGCAGCGGATAGACGAGGCGGGAAAACGGAGCCCTTCCGGTGAGCGCGAAGTAGCTGCCCTTGGCGAACCGGGGGCGCGGGATTCTCGCGGAGGGAAATCCCGACAGCGAGGCGGCTACGGCGGCGGCGGACAATCCGGCCGCATTGACGACGATGCCGGCCTGCAGTCGATGCGATTCCGCGCCCGTGGTCTCGATGACGATGCCGTCGGAGTGGATGGTGCCGCCCGTCATCGTCGTCCGCAGGGCCAGCATCGCCCCGTGGGCCTGGGCGTCCCCGAGCAGCGCGAGCATCAGGCCGTGGCCGTCCACGATGCCCGTGTGCGGAGACAGGAGGGCCGCGGTGCAATGCAATCCGGGTTCCAGGACCGCCGCTTCCGCATTGGACAGTAGGCGCAACCCTTCCACTCCGTTCGCGATCCCCTGGCGCAACAGGGCGTCCAGCGTCTCGTGCTGGTCCCTGGCCGTCGCGACCACGAGTTTCCCGCAGCGGCGGTGATCGACGCCGTGGCTGGCGCAGTATTCGTAGAGCCGCCGGCTCCCTGCGACGCAGAGACGCGCCTTGAGCGACGACGCGGGGTAGTAGAGGCCGGCGTGGACCACTTCGCTGTTCCGGGCGCTGATCTCGGTACCGATCGCCCCGTGCCGCTCGAGGACCAGGACTTCCCGCCCGTGCATGGCGAGGGCCCGGGCGCAGGCCAGGCCGACGACACCTGCACCGATCACGATGGCATCGACGCGGTCCATGACCGGAAGGGAATCGCGGGTCAGGAGGCGGGTTTGCCCAGGGGCGAGCGCAGGCGCTCGAAATGGCGCGGCGCCACGTATTGCAGGACCTCCCGGCCCTTGCTGTCCAGCACGACGTCGAGGCCGCGTTCCGGATACAGGAAGTGTTCGACGGTGGGCGATGCGCGCAGTCGCTGGGCCGGGGACCCGAAGCGCTGCAGCACCATCTGTTCGTCCAGCTGTACGTTGGGGATGAAGGCGATGGCGGCGATCGGAGCGGCCATGGCGGCCGGAATGTCGTCGTCGGCGAGTGTGACGCGCCGGGTCGTGCTTTCCATGAATTCGGCCTTCTTCGCCCGGTTCAGCAGCGCCTCCAGGCGGGCGGTCGGCACATCGGCGGTCAGGACCATGCGGCCGGCCACGAAACCGGCCTCGACACGGTCGTGGAACGCCTCCAGGGAGGGTGCCTCGCCGGGCGCGACGACGAGGGCCAGTTGCAGGTCGCTGCCCAGGCGCGCCCGCGCGTCGGCGAGGGTGCTGCTGCCGAGGGTGAGCCCGAAGACCTGGGAACTGCCATCCGCCCGGGGCTCCACCTGCCAGGGCAGACCCTGTTCGCCGACCGGGGGGCGCCCCGCGGGGAGCAGGAAGGGCAGCGCCAGCAGGGCGACGGTGGCGGCGACGACGGCCAGGAGGGTGCGCAGGAATTTCATGGTGGAACGGGTTCCCGGGACGGGCCGGCGAGCGTCAAGCGTCCTTTGTGCCGGCGGCGGGGCCTGCCCCGTCGAGGAGGCGGAAGCGTTGCAGGTGCTCGCGGATCTCCGGTGCCGAATCGATGATCGGTATGCCGGATCTGACGATGTCGAGCAGGACGTTCAGGCCGGACGAATCCAGGGAGACCGTCTCGGCCAGGGAAATGGCCCGGGCGCCCGCGGCGACGGCCGAGTGCAGGTCGAGCGAAAGGGCCGACGAGAGATGCCCGCGGATCGAGACCCGTTCGTCCCGGCGGCGGACGCACCCGGCCATCCGCTGCTGGGTGAGGTCGGCGATGAGCTGGTCGATCACGGATCGGGATTCTTCGTACACGTAATCGTCCCACTGGAACCCGAGCCCGGGGCCGCCCACCATGGATCGGACGTTCGCAATGCGCCCAAAACCGCCGAAGGTCGTCTCGCCGAACACCACTTCGCCGAAATCCATCTCGCTGCGCTTGCGGAACCGCTCCGGGTCCGCACCGGGAAGATGCAGCAGGAAGCCCGACACGGAGAGGTCCAGGACGGCACCCGGGTAGCGCTGCTCGTGGTGTTCGATGAAACCCGTCAGAGGGCGGACCAGGCGATAGCGGGAATTCTGCCGGCGCTCGAAGCCGGCGGGGGGGTCGGCGGGGGATACCATCAGGCAAGCTTAACCGAAGGCGGGCCTCTTTTGTCGCGGCGGGGTTGCGCAACGGCGGCGATTGCCACCGGCCCCGTTCGCGTGGTGCAATTAAGGGACCGGCTCCCGGTGGCCGGCATCCGGAGAGGGGAGCCGACGCATGCCCGAGGTCCGCCGCTTCATCCGCCATCCGTCGGAACTGCCGCTCGAGTTTTCCGACCAGACCGCCCTGGTCGGCGGGCGGCGGGATCTGCGCGATATCGGCTTCGGCGGGCTCGCCTTCCACTGCGGTCGCCGGATCGATCCGGGGACCCGGCTGGCATTGCGGATCCCCGGCCTGCATCCTCCCGCGGCACTGCCGGACGCCGAGGTGGCCTGGTGCCGGCGCGAGGAAGGCGGTTACGCGATCGGTGTCCGATTCGCCGACCCGTGCGACGCCTTCCTGGTCCGCATGGTGGAGCAGGTCTGCCATATCGAAAGCTACCGGCGGCAGGTCGGCGAGGCGGGCCGCCGGTTGTCGAGCGAAGAGGCCGCCATGGAATGGATTTCCCGCCACGCCGGCGACTTTCCCGACCCCTGAAGCGCACTCCCGTGGGCGGGACCGTAAGATCGCGGGTGCCCGGGCGACCAACACCCATGATCCTGCGCAATCCAACCGTACGCATCGTGCGCCTGCCTGCCGCCCTGATGGGGCCGTCGGCGGCGGGACGAATGGCGACCCGCGTCCGGTCGCGGGACGGTATAGTTCCTCATGCTGGATCCGATGGGACGGCAGAGGGGGGGGACGGGGTGCAGGACTGGCGGAGCGATTCGCTCTACATCGCCGAAATCCGGCGCGACATGCTGCGCTTTGCCGTGCTTCAGCTGCGGGATTCCCAGTCCGCGGAGGATGCCGTGCAGGAGGCGCTCCTCGCCGCCTTCGACGGGGCCGACCGGTTTTCCGGCCGGTCGGCGCTGAAGACCTGGGTGTTCTCCATACTCCGCAACAAGATCGTGGACGCCATCCGGCAACGGACCCGGACCGTCAACGTCTCGGCCCTCGGGGCGGAGGGAGACAGTCTGGACGAGAGCTTCGAGGCCCTGTTCGACGACAAGGCCCATTGGCAGCACGACACGGCGCCGGGCCAGTGGGCGCGGCCGGATGAAGCCCTCGAACAACAGCAATTCTGGGAGGTGTTCGATGCCTGCCTGGACCACCTGCCGGAGAACACGGCGCGCGTATTCATGATGCGTGAATTCCTTGAACTGGACACGGACGAGGTCTGCCGCGAACTGGGCATCTCGGCCGGAAACTGCCATGTCATCCTGCATCGGGCCCGCAACGCCCTGCGGCGGTGCCTGGATGGCGGCTGGTTCGCCGGGGAGGGCGCCTGATGCGCTGCAAGGACGCCTCCCGCCTGGTTTCCCAGGCCCTGGACCGCCCCTTGTCCATCGGCGAGCTGATCCGGTTGCGCAGCCATCTCGCGATCTGTCGCGGGTGCTCCAACTACCGCCAGCAGATGCTTTTCCTGCGCCGGGCCCTGCGCCGCTATTCCAGCGGCAAGACCTCCGCCGGTTGACCGGTCTCCGCGGCGTGGCGCCATGGCCGGGGGCGGCGGAATCGCGGACGTGCCGGATGCGGGGCTCCTTCGGCCGTCCCGGCGCCGGATCCTTCTCGCCGCCGTTGCGGCCGCCGTGGCGGGCGGCGCCCGGGGAAGGGAGGTCCGCATGCTGAAGCGGCCGGTGGGTGGCAGCGCGGAATCGCTGCCGGTCATCGGACTCGGCAGCTGGATCACATTCGATATCGAAGCGGAGGCCGATCTCGCGGATGCGCGGGATACGCTGCGGGGATTCGTCGATGGCGGCGGATCGGTGGTGGACAGCTCGCCGATGTACGGCCGCGCCGAGTCCGTGGTCGGGAACCTTGCCGGCGACCTGGGCGTGGCCAACGGCCTCTTCCTGGCCACCAAGGTGTGGACCGAGGGGCGGGAAGCCGGCATCCGGCAGATGCAACAATCGCTGCGGCGGTTGCGGAGGGACCGCATCGACCTGATGCAGGTGCATAACCTGGTCGACGCGCGCACCCATCTGCCGACCCTGCACGCCTGGAAGGATGCCGGGCGCATCCGCTTCTGGGGCCTCAGCCATTACCACAAGGGTGCGCACGCGGAAATGGAAGGGTGGATGCGCGACGAGCGGCCGGACTTCATCCAGATCAATTATTCAATGGCCGAGCCGGAGGCGGGTCAACGGCTGCTTCCCCTGGCCGCGCAGATGGGGGTTCCGGTGATCGCCAATCGCCCGTTTGCCGAAGGCGCATTGTTCCGGCGGGTGCAGGGGCGTGCCCTGCCTCCCTGGGCGGGCGAACTCGGCATCGCCACCTGGGCCCAGTTCTTCCTGAAGTGGATCATCGGCGACGCGGCGGTCACCTGCGTGATTCCCGCCACGCGGCGCGCCACCCACGTGGCGGACAACCTGGCGGCGGGCGCGGGTCCGGTGCCGTCGGCGGCCGAACGGTTGCGGATGGCGCGTTTCCTGCGCGACGCGTGAGGCGCCGTGGGGTGGATTGACATCCTGCCCCTCGCGGGGCTACAGTGGCATTGCGTTCGATGTGAAGGCATTTCCGGGAGGAGACTAGCGCTGAACAACGGATCGCAATACCGAATCGCCAAATTGTAAGGACCGTCCAGGTCCTGGCCCGTGAGGGCGGCGCCGATTTGAGGTAC
Source organism: Rhodocyclaceae bacterium (assembly GCA_035331665.1). GTDB lineage: Bacteria > Pseudomonadota > Gammaproteobacteria > Burkholderiales > Rhodocyclaceae > JAEUNJ01. Next base: position 753 of record DAOLKI010000051.1, on the reverse strand, counting down.
AGCTTGCGGGCGCCCAACAAATTCAGCTAAAGCGCCTTGATGAAGCCCGTTCCGGCGAAAGTCGCGACGGGCTTCATGCTTTACGGCGTGCCCTTCCGGCCGGCTGGCCGGGAGCCGTCGAAAAATCCCCTTACAAATCCGGCTTGAACCGGCCGCCTCCACGGCCATCTATAGCTTCGTTCGCCAACTGCTATGGAGACAAGCATGGAAAAGGAATCCATCCGCCGTTTCATCGACGCATCGCGCCGGTACCTGGATCTGTGATAGGGGACACGCCATGAAGATTCGCCAGATCGCCCTGACCGCCGCCGTCGCCTCCGCCTTCGCCGGTGGATACGTGCTGCACGATCACGTCGGCCTAGCCGATGCCCAGGCCGCCAACCCGGGTTCCGCGGCCGCGGCGGCCACCCCAGCCGCGCCGGCCGCTCCGGCCACGTCAACGGCGACCTTGCCGGACTTTGCCGGCATTGCCGCCGCGACGGGCCCCGCGGTGGTGAACATCAGCGTCGCCGGCGCCACCAGGACCGGCTTGCGCGGGCGTCCGGACCTGGACCCGGATTCGCCCCTCTACGAGTTCCTGAAGCGCTTCGGCGCGCCGGTGCCGGAAGGGCGGATGCCCCTGCGCGGCGTCGGCTCCGGCTTCATCGTCAGCGCCGACGGTACGATCCTCACCAACGCCCACGTGGTGGCCGAGGCCGACGAAGTGACGGTCCGCCTGACCGACAAGCGCGAGTTCAAGGCCAAGGTCGTGGG
>DAOLKI010000050.1:0-10527 GCA_035331665.1 Rhodocyclaceae bacterium | reverse complement strand
AAACCGGCCAGATCCTGCTGGTGGACTACAGCGACATCAAGAACCTGAAGACCACGACCATCGAGTCCGCCAAGTTCCTGCATGACGGCGGCTGGGACATGACCCAGCGTTACTTCCTGGTGGCCGCCAACGCGTCCAACAAGATCGCCGCCGTGGATACCAAGACGGGCAAACTGGCTGCCCTGGTCGACGTCAAGAAGATTCCGCACCCCGGCCGTGGCGCCAACTTCGTCCATCCGAAGTTCGGCCCCGTCTGGACCACGGGCCACCTGGGCGCCGACGTGCTGACGCTGATCGGCACGCCGAACGACAAGTTCCCGAAGTTCAAGGGCAATGCCTGGAAGGTGGTCGAGGAAGTCAAGCACATCGGCTCGGGCAACCTGTTCGTCAAGACCCATCCCAAGTCCTCCCACCTCTGGGCCGACGCGCCGCAGAACCCCGAGCGGGCCGTCGCCGAGTCCGTCGCCGTGTATGACATCAAGGACCTGTCCAAGCCGCCGGTCGTGCTGAACGTGGCCAAGGATTCGGGCCTGCCCGAGACCAAGGCCATCCGGCGCGCCGTCCATCCCGAGTACAGCGCCGACGGCACCGAGGTGTGGATGTCCCTGTGGGGCGGCAAGACCGACCAGTCCGCCATCGTGGTCTACGACGACAAGACCCTGAAGCTGAAGAAGGTGATCACCGATCCGAAGATGATCACGCCCACCGGCAAGTTCAACGTCTACAACACGCAGCACGACATCTACTAAACTTCGTTGCACCCGGGCAGGGGCCGCCTCGGCGGCCCTTGTTTTTTCTTGAGTCTCGTCAAGGTGTATCGGCGGGACGAAAACTACGATGCCCGCATGACCACGCCCGCCAAGGAGCCTTACATGAAACAGAAGCTGCTCGCCTCCTCCCTCGCCGCCCTGCTGGCCTGCGCCGCCGGCGGCGCCATCGCCGCGCCCGACTGGAGCAAGGCGCCCGGCAAGAAGATCACCGTCTTCTACCCCGGCGTATCGCCGATCGAGTGGATCACCAAGGGCACGGAGCACGGTGGCGCCAAGGGCCTCAAGAAGGGCGAGTCCTGCGCCTCCTGCCATGACGAGGAGGCGGCCGACATGGGCAAGAAGATGGTCACCGGCCAGAAGCTCGAGCCCCACGTGATCAAGGGCAAGGCCGCGGCGATCCCCGTCACCGTGCAGGCGGCCAACGACGGCACCAACCTCTACCTGCGCTTCACCTGGAAGCAGCCGGCCGGCGGCGCGGACAAGATGGACAAGGACAACCAGGTCAAGCTGGCCTTCATGCTCGAGGACAACAAGGTCGAGCGCGCCAACCTGTCCGGCTGTTGGGAGACCTGCCACCAGGACGTCCGCACCATGCCCGACGTCAAGGACGACAAGAAGACCAAGTACGTGAAGGACGGCGGTCTGGCGTCCGGCAAGTTCTACGACCTGCTGCAATGGACCAGCAAGGCCAACAAGGGCCGCGACGGCTACGTGGCCGACAAGCGGGTCATGGAAGGCGGCAAGGCCCTGGTCGAGGCCAAGGGCGAGAAGAAGGGCGACGAATGGGTTGTCACCTTCACCCGCAAGCTGGCCGGCGGCGAAGGCGACATCGCCATGGCCTCCGGAAAGACCTACAACTTCGGCTTCGCGATCCACGACGACCACACCGAGGGCCGGTTCCACCACGTGTCCCTGGGTTACACCCTGGGCATCGACGCGAAGGCCGACATCACCGCGGCGAAGCAATAAGCCGTTCCATGCCGCGCAGTCCGGCGACGCGATGGGCGCTCCTGGCGCTCGTCGCGTCCCTGCATTTCGGACCTGCCGCCTCGATCCCCGCGCTGGCGGGGGACACCGTCGAGGTCGGCATCCGCGAGTACCGTTACGACCCGCCGGAACTGAAGGTGAAGGCCGGGACGACCGTGCGTTGGGTGAACAACGAGAAGCGGGTCAGCCACTCGATCTTCTTCCTCGGGCCGGGCGGCTACGAATCGGACCGGATATTCCCCGGCGAATCCTTCCAGCGCACCTTTGATCAACCGGGAAGATACCCTTACACCTGCGGGCCCCACCCGGAGATGAAGGGGGTCGTCGACGTCGAGTGAACGGCGCCTGCGGCCACGTTACGTGGGCCGTGGGTCTGCCGAAGGACCGGCCATGGTTGCGACTGTGCGGGGAGCCGGTGCGTCATTCCCGCGCCGTTGACGCACGTCAAGGTGTCGGCGTGCCTGTCGCGCGATGCTTTCGTCCATGAAATCAGTGCTTTTCCTTTGTCTTGGTATGGTCACCGGGACGGCGGTGGCCGACGGGGCACGGGAGCGTGAACTGGTGCGTCTGGTCCGCCAGGACTGCGGGTCCTGCCACGGCATGCTGCTCACCGGCGGCCTCGGCCAGCCCCTCACGCCGGAGGCGCTGCGCGAGAAGCCGGCCGAGAGCCTCGTTGCGACGGTACTGCACGGCCGCCCGGGGACGGCGATGCCCCCGTGGAAGAGCATCCTCAGCGAACGCGACGCGGAATGGATCGTCGAGCGCCTCCTGCGTGGTTTCCCGAAGGAAGGGGGCTGATGCGCCGGCTCATGTTGCTGTTGGCACTGCCGTTCGCGCTGCTGCTGGCCGGTTGCGCCGGGCAGGCGCCGGTCGGCCTGCGTGGTACCGGTGACCTGGGCATCGTCATCGAGCGCGCGACGGGTCGCGTGGCCATCGTCGACACCACCGCGAGGACCGTGTTGGCCCGGGTGGAGGGCCTGGGCGACCTCTCGCACGCCTCGGCGGTGTTCTCCCGGGATGGTCGTTACGCGTATGTCTTCGGACGGGACGGGGGCCTCACCAAGGTGGACCTGCTGCTGGCCCGCATCGAACGTCGGGTGATGCAGGCGGGCAACAGCATCGGCGGAGCGATCTCCCAGGATGGACGCCTGGTCGTGGCCCAGAACTACGACCCTGGCGGCATCAAGGCCTTCGACGCGACAACCCTCGAACTGGTGGCCGATGTTCCGGCAGCCTACGGCGATGGCGGGCGTCGTTCCAAGGTCGTCGGTCTCGCCGACCTGCCCGGCAACCGCTTCGCCTACGCCCTGTTCGACGCCGGCGAGATCCGCGTCACGGACCTGTCCGACCCCGGGCGGCCGAAGACGGCGGCGTATCCTGCGGGCATGCAGCCCTACGACGGCCTCGTAACGCCGGATGGCCGCCACTTCCTGGCCGGCCTGTTCGGTGAGGACGGGGTGGCGCTGCTCGATACATGGCGGCCGGAGCAGGGCGCACGGAAAATCCTGGCCGACTACGGTCGCGGGCAGGAAAAGCTCCCCGTGTTCAAGATGCCCCACCTGCGGGGATGGGCGGTCGCCGGCCGACAGGCCTACCTACCGGCCATCGGGCGGCACGAGGTGCTGGTGGCCGACACCGGCGACTGGCGCCTCACGCGGCGTATCCCCGTGAAAGGCCAACCCGTCTTCGTGATGGCGCGTCCGGACGGGCGGCAGGTCTGGGTGAATTTTGCCTTCCCCGACAACGGGTGGGTGCAGGTCATCGACACCCTGAGCGGCGACGTGGTGCGCACGCTGCAACCTGGCAAGGCCGTGCTGCATCTGGAGTTCACGCCGCGTGGCGAGGCGGTGTGGATCTCGGCCCGCGACGACAATTCCGTGGTCGTCTATGACACGACGAGTTTCGCGCGACTGGCCACCCTGCCGGCGGACAGCCCGTCGGGAATCTTCTTCACGCCGCGCGCGGCGAGGACGGGGTTTTGATGGATGCTCCCTACAGTCCCCTGGAATTCAGGCTGCTGAACGAGTTCCAGCGCGGATTCCCGCTGGTCCGCCGGCCGTACGGGGAGGTCGCCACGGCGCTTGGCACCGACGAGGCGGCCGTGTTGGCCGCGTTGCGGCGCCTGCTCGGCCGCGGCGCCGTGAGCCGGATCGGCGCTGTGCTCGCGCCGCGCCGGGTGGGTGCCAGCACGCTGGCCGCCCTGGCCGTGCCGCCGGACCGGCTGGAGGCGGTTGCCGGCGTGGTCAGCGGGCGACCGGAGGTGAACCACAACTACGAGCGGGAGCACCGGTTCAACCTGTGGTTCGTGGTCACTGCCGTGGACGGGGCGGCGCTGGACGCCACGCTCGAGGACATCGCATCGAGCGCCGCCGCGCCGCTGCTCAGCCTGCCCCTGGTCGAGGAGTACCACATCGATCTGGGTTTCGATCTCTGCGGGGGCGGAAAATCCTCCGTGCGCGGCTGCACGGAAGTCGCGCCGGCTGCGCTGTCCGCTGCGGACCGCTGCCTGCTCGGCGCGCTGGAACCGGGGCTGGAACTGGTCCCGCAACCCTTTGCCCGGCTGGGAGAACGCTGCGGCATCGGTGAAGCGCAGGCACGGGGCCGAATCGCCGCCTGGCTGGAAGAAGGATTGATCAAGCGCTTCGGTGTCGTCGTGCGACACCACGAACTCGGATACCGGTCCAATGCGATGGTGGTTTTCGACGTGCCGGACCAAGAGGTCCGGGAAACCGGCGAACGACTCGCGCGGGAACCCGGGGTGACCCTGTGCTACCGGCGGCGGCGTGCCCCTCCGGAGTGGACCGGCAATCTGTTCTGCATGGTTCACGGACGCTCACGACAGGCGGTGTTGCCGGTGGTGGATCGCCTGTCGCAACTCGCCGGGCGTCCCTGCGAAGTTCTGTTCAGCGTCCGCCGGTTCAAGCAGCGGGGCGCCCGCTATTTCGAGGCCGCCGATGGGTCGACCGCCCGCTGAAGCGGTTGAACTCGACGACGCGGACCGGCGCCTCATCAACGGGCTGCAGGGGGATTTCCCCCTGTCGGACGAGCCTTTCGCGGAAGCCGCCGCGACCCTCGGAGTCACCGAGGACGAATTGATCGGACGCCTGAGGCGCCTGCTCGACCGCGGTGTCCTGACCCGCTTCGGACCCATGTTCCAGATCGAGCGCATGGGTGGCGCCTTCGTGCTGGCCGCGCTGTCGGTGCCGGAAGCGGATTTCGAGCGCGTGGCCGGCCAGGTCAATGCGCTTCCCGAGGTGGCCCACAACTACCGGCGCGAGCATGCCCTCAACATGTGGTTCGTACTGGCGGCCGAGACGCCGGAGGGCATCGGGCAGGCAATCGATGCCATCGAAACGGCGACGGGCCTGTCGGTTTTCGCCTTTCCGAAGGAAAGGGAATACTTCGTGGAGATGAAACTCCGTGCCTGAGGGGCCGCGCCGGGAGACCCTGGCCGCGCTGGACGATGCGGACCGCCGGTTGGTGCGCGCCACCCAGGCGGGCCTGCCGCTGGTGCCGAGACCCTGGGACCTGCTCGGCGCAGAACTGGGCATGACCGGCGAGGAGGTTCGACGGCGCATGCGGGACCTGCTGGACCGCGGCGTGGTCCGGAGGATAGGCTGCGTACCCAATCACTACGCCTTGGGTTACCGCTTCAACGGCATGACCGTCTGGGACGTCGATGACGAACGGATAGATGCCCTGGGGGCGGCCGTGGGCGCCCTGCCCTTCGTGACCCACTGCTACCGGCGACCCCGCCGGCCGCCCGAATGGCCCTATAATCTCTTCGCGATGGTGCACTGCAAAAGCGCGGCCGAGGCCGAAGGGTTGGTGGCCACCATCGCGGGCGTCCTCGGCGACGCGTGCCGCGGGCGCGATGTCTTGTTCAGCACCCGCATCCTGAAGAAGACGGGCCTGCGCCTGGGGGTTTGAAGGGCGCGGATCCGCCCGCATGGCGGCCGCGGACAGGAAGGGAACGACATGTCCACCGACACCCACGAGAAATCCGGCCTTGCCGCCATGTCACTGGCGGCCATGGGTGTCGTCTACGGGGATATCGGCACGAGCCCCCTGTATACGCTCAAGGAGGTGTTCAACGGCCACCACGCCGTCCCGGTGACCCCGGACAACGTGCTGGGCATCCTCTCGCTGGTCTTCTGGGCGATGACCATCACCGTGTCCCTCAAGTACGTCGTGTTCATCACCCGGGCGGACAACCGGGGCGAAGGCGGCATCATGGCCCTGACCTCCCTCGCCCTGCGCACGCCGAACCTTCCGCCCCGCCTGGTGTGGCTTCTCTCGGCTCTAGGCATCTTCGGTGCGGCCCTTTTCTACGGCGATGCGGTGATCACGCCGGCCCTGTCGGTCCTCTCCGCCGTCGAGGGTCTCGAGGTGGCGACGCCGGCCTTCAAGCCTTACGTGGTCCCGATCTCCCTGGGCATCCTGGCGGGCCTGTTCCTCTTCCAGCGCAAGGGCACCGCCAGCGTGGCCACGCTGTTCGGACCGGTGATGATGTTCTGGTTCGCCACCCTTGGCATCCTGGGGGTGTGGAATATCCTGAAGCATCCATCCGTCATCGCTGCCATCAACCCCTGGTACGCGTGGCACTTCCTCGCGGAGAACCGGACCCTGGCCTTCCTGGCCCTTGGTTCGGTGGTGCTCGCGATCACCGGTGGGGAGGCCCTCTATGCCGACATGGGTCATTTCGGCCGCCGGCCGATCAAATATGCCTGGCTCGCCTTCGTTTTTCCCACCCTGTTCCTGAACTACATGGGCCAGGGGGCGCTGGTCCTGGACAATTTCGAGGCCGTGCAGAATCCTTTCTTTCGCCTGGTGCCGGAGGTGCTCCTCTATCCCATGGTCGGGCTGGCCACCGCGGCGACGGTCATTGCGTCCCAGGCGGTGATATCTGGCGCCTTCTCGCTCACCAGCCAGGCCATGCAGCTCGGGTACTGTCCGCGGATCCAGATCAAATTCACTTCCGAGCGCGAAAAGGGACAGATTTATGTGCCCAACATCAACTGGCTGCTCCTCCTTGCGGTCGTGATCCTGGTCCTGGGGTTCAAGTCCTCGTCCAATCTGGCCTCCGCCTACGGCATCGCCGTCACGCTGACCATGATGATCGACACCATCCTGGCCTTCGTCGTCGTGCGCGCCCTGTGGCAATGGTCCTGGGCGCAGGCGGGGCTCTTTCTGGTGCTCTTCGTCGCGGTGGATTTCGCGTTCTTTTCGGCCAACGCGGTGAAGATCCTCGACGGTGGCTGGTTTCCCCTGGCCCTGGGCCTCTCCGTCTACATCCTCCTGTCCACCTGGCGGCGCGGACGCATCATTCTCTACCGCAAGCTGCGCGAGGATTCCATGCCCCTGGATGCGTTCCTGGCGAGCCTGGGCAGCGGCGGGCCGCACCGGGTCGAGGGAACCGGAATCTTCATGACCCCCAACCCGGATGGCGTGCCACGGGCGATGCTGCATAACCTGTACCACAACAAGGTCCTGCACGAGCGCATCGTGTTGTTGAACGTCATCAACGAGGACGTGCCCCACGTGCCGGAAATCGACCGGGTGGAGGTGCACCCGATGCCCCAGGGTTTCTATCTGCTGCAGGTGCGGTACGGGTTCAAGGACGACCCGGACATTCCGCGGGCGATGGAGCTGTGCGCCGAGCACGGCCTGGAATTCAACATGATGGAGACCTCCTTCTTCCTCGGGCGCGAAACGATCATTCCGAGCAAGAAGTTGCCGGGCATGGCCCTGTGGCGGGAGGTGCTGTTCATGTGGATGTTCCGCAACGCCGACACGGCGACGGCGTTCTTCAGGATCCCCGCCAATCGGGTCGTGGAACTGGGAACGCAGATAGAGATGTGAAGTTCCCCGGCGTCGCCGGGGACCGGGAGCGTTGCGCCGTCGGCGGATGCGCTGGCGGCGGCGCGGGTCCCGGGAGCAGGGCGGCACTTGTTAATATCTCGCTCCGCAAATGGCACCGACCGGGTGTCACTGTTGACAGGTGATCTTCATGACCAAGACGCTGCCGCAAATCCGCTGCCAGGGACGCAGCAACTGTTTCGCCTGCGGGCTGCGCCACGAGATGGTCTGCTCGGACGTGTCGCTCGACGATCTGATCGATTTCCATGCCGGCATAGAGGATTTCGACTACGAGCACGGTTCGGCGATCTACCACATGGGCGCCCCCATGGAGGCCGTGTATTGCGTGCGCGGCGGCGCCGTAAAGATGGTCCGGTACGACCCGGCGGGCGAGCAGCGCATCGTGCGGGTCCTCAAGACCGGCGACGTGGCGGGCATCGAGTCCGCGTTCGCGGAGCACTATGAGCACACGGCCATCGCGGTCGGCCGGGTCCGGGCGTGCCGCATTCCGATTTCCTACTTCCGCAAGTTCGTCTCGGACCACGGTGGCCTGCAGATGCGCCTGCTGCGGAAATCCCAGGAGGCGCTGCGCGAGGCGGAAACCTGGCTGTCGCAACTCATGGGAGGCACGACACCGGCGCGCACGCGGATGGCCCGGCTGTTCCTGCGCCTGCGCGCGGTGGAGGGGGGCGACAAGATCCACCGCTTCAGCCTGGAGGACATCGCCGCGATCATCGGCATCACGCCGGAGACGGCGAGCCGGGTGATCTCCGATTTCGTTCGCCAGGGCATCCTGGTGAAGGGCGGCAACAGTTACGCGACGCGTTTCTTCCGGGGCGACATCCCGGCCCTGGAGAAGGTCGCCCAGGAGGTCTGACGGCCGCGACCCGCTGGGCGGCGCGGGTCCGGTAATCCGGCTTCTGCCACCCGGTCAGGGCGGGGACTGGCTGGCCAGTGCCTCGTTGCAGTAAGCGCGGCCGAAGGTTTCGGCGCGCTTTGGGCTGGAGATGCCCGGTTCCTCGTAGACCTTCCTGACGATGGCGTTGGCGATGGCCGGCCCGGGACCGCCGTCGTCGGCGTACACCCGGCCCGGCCGCCCCAGGTCGCGGTCTTTCAGGGCCTGGATCGCGACGCCGACCATTTCGCCGCAGAGCCGGTATTTCCACGCGTCGGGACTGCCGTCGTCGATGGCCGCCGGATGGCCATGCCCCCGGGCCACCGCCGTCGCGAACACCCAGAGGATGGCGGCCGAGGTGGACCGGCCACGCATCACTGGGGATCCTGCAGGCTCGTCAGGTAGGCCAGGATGTCCTGGATGTCCTTCTCCATCAGTGCGTTCAGTATGCCCACCACGCCTTCCTCGTCGTGGGGGCGTTCGCCCTTGACGAACAGGTCCATCTGGCGCTTCAGGTAGATGGTGTACTGGCCGACGAGGTTGGGGAACTTGCCACGGCCCTTGCCGCTCTTGGCGTGGCAGGCGGCACAGTTCTTCTGGTAGACGGCGTCCCCGTTCTTCAGGTCCCCTTCCAGGCGCGGGATGATCATCACCTTCTCCATGGCCAGCAGCCGTGTCAGGGCGTCGTCCGTGTCCTTGAACTCGGGCGTCTTGGTGGGCAGCTCGATGCCGGCCAGGTAGGCCGCCACGTCGCGAATGTCCTCGTCGGGCAGTTCCCGCTCCTGGGTGTAGGGGAACATGGGAATGTTGATGCGTTTGCGGGCCCGGAAGGAGCGCAACTGGTCTTCGATGTGCGCCGCCCGCTGGCCGGCCAGGCGCGGGTACTCGCCCTTCTTGCCCCCTTGGCCGAATTCGCCGTGGCAGGCCGCGCAGGTGCCGTTGATCTCCTTGCCCTTGTCCAGGTCCTGGGCATCGGAGGTTGGCGGCAGGAACGCGATGGCGAGCGCCGCGAACGCGGTACGGATCAGGTGGCGGACGGGTTGGGGCATGGACGGCTCCGGCGGGGATGGCGGGGTCGGTGGCATCAATCGGGTCGGCATGGCGGCCCGCGGCGGGCCGGGAACGGATTCTGGCAAAACCGGCGGCCATTGAATTTATCGCACGTCAAGCTTCGCGGATAATCCGGTCATGGATCTCCCGCTTCCTTCGGCAGAGACCGCCTTCGGGCTGTTGCGCCGGCTGTATGGCCTGCGCTGGTGGTTCCTGGCCGGCGCGGCGGCGGCCGTGGTCGCCGTCCCCGCGCTGCTTGGCATCCCGTTGCCGTTGTTGCCGTTGCTGGCCATCCTGGCCTTGCTGGCCGCTTTCAATGGCGCCGTCGCGCGGCGGGTGCGCAAGCCGGCGGACGCGACGCCGGGCGAGGTGGCGAGCCAGCTCGCCGTCGATGTGGTGGGGCTGGCGGGGCTGCTCTTCTTCACCGGTGGCGCCACGAATCCGCTGATCTCGCTGCTGCTGCCGCCGGTGGCCTTCGCCGCAATGGCCCTGCCGGGCCGCCTGGTGGCGTTCGTCGTGGCACTCGGCGTTGCGGCCTACTCCCTGCTGATGGTCGCCTTCGTACCGCTGGCCCTGCCCGATCCCGGCAAGGCCGCCGCGCTGCACCTGGCGGGCATGTGGCTCACCTTCGTCCTCTCGGCGGCCATGCTGGGCTGGCTCATCCTGCGCATGACGGCATCCATCCGCGAACGGGATGCGCGCCTCGCCGAGGCCCGGGAGACCGCGTTGCGCAACGAGCGGGTGGTGGCCCTCGGAGCGCTTGCCGCCGGCGCCGCCCACGAACTCGGGACGCCCCTGGCGACCATGGCCATCGTCGCCGGCGAACTGGAGGGCGACCGCCGCCTGCCCGCGGACATGCGGGAAGACGTGGCCCTGTTGCGCCAGCAGGTCGGTGCGTGCAAGGCGATCATCAGCGGCATGGCGGCCCGCGGCGGGGCGGGCGGCCCGCCTCCTCGCGGACGGCCC
>DAOLKI010000049.1:0-10530 GCA_035331665.1 Rhodocyclaceae bacterium | reverse complement strand
CGGCCCGGGTCAGCGTTGGCGCCTGCGACGGGCGACGGCGCCCATCAGGCCGAGGCCGGCCAGCATCATCGCGTAGGTCTCCGGCTCGGGGACCACGCCTGCGAACTGGACCTCGTCGACGAAGATCCAGGAATTTCCGTAGCCGAGGGACACGGTCACGTGGTTGCCGGTGATGCCGAGTCCCTTGAACTCCAGCCAGGAAGGCGCCGTGGAACCGGGATCCGGATCGGTGACCGCGAAGGCGGTACCGTTGATCGTGACGGTGCTCGGCAGGCTCACGCCGCCCGCGCCACCGCTGTCATCCGCATGAATGCGGACCGTGTCGACGACGACGACCGTGCCGAACCGGAAATCGATGGTGGGATTCGCCGTCACCCCGTTCAACCATCCCACATACGGGCCCGTCCCGGCTGCGTTTTCGATGCCGTACCAGTTCGACGTGGTGGTGACGCCGTCGGTGAGGTCCCCGACACCACCCTTGAGCAACGCCCCGTCGGTCGTCGTGCTGCCGCCGCCCGTATAGGACTTGTCCCAGTAATTATAGCTTCCCCCGTGGGCCTGACCGGACCCATTGGGCATATCGTAACTGGTCACGGACAGCGTATCGGCGTGGGCGCCGCCGGCCGAGAGCACGAAAGCGGCCGTCATCGCGGAAGACAGGAAGCGTTTCATCGGATTTCCTCCGTTGGATGCATGTTGCGGAACATCGCGCAATGGTTGCCGAACCGACCCCGGGGACGCAATAGTCCGTTCGGACTAATCCGCGGACGGACCGGGCCTCTACCGGGGCGTTGCAGGCGCCTGGCCGGGAACGGCCGCGGGCGCATCGGGGGTCTGGGACTCCAGCGTGATGGCGACGCGCCGGTTGCGGGCACGGCCGTCGGCGGTCGCATTATCGGCCACGGGCCGCTGGTCGGCGAAACCGGTGGCCGTCAGTCGCCGCGGATCGACGCCGGTGTCGATGAACAGCCGCACGACGCTGGAGGCGCGGACCCCGGAGAGTTCCCAGTTGGACGGGAAGAATGCGTTGTTGATCGGGGTGTTGTCCGTGTGGCCCTCGACGGTGATCGGGAAATCGGTCGGGGCCAGGATGGCGCCCACGGCGGCCAGGGCCCGGACGGCCACCGGGGCGAGACGGGCATCGCCCGGGGCGAACAGGACGCTGGCATTGATCTCGATGGTGATGCCGAGCGCCGTCTCGGTCACCTGCACCAACCCTTCCTGGACCAGGGGGCCGAGGGCCTCCTTCACTTCCTTGGCGATGTTGCGCATCTTCTCGCGGTTCTGCCGCCGCGCTTCCTCGACCTTGGGATTCGGCGAGGTATTGATGATGGGGCGGCGGGGAACGATCTGGATCGGCATGGCGGCGTTGGGATTCAGCGCGACCTGGGCGCCGCCCGTCGCGCCGGGAACGTTGCGGAATGCCGAGACGAGGGCGTCGGATAGGACCCGGTACTTGCCTTCGTTCACCTGGGAGATGGCGTACATCACCACGAAGAAGGCAAACAGGAGGGTAATGAAATCTGCATAAGAGACGAGCCAGCGCTCGTGGTTCTCGTGTTCCTCTTCCGGATGCCGGCGGGCCACGTTTCAGCCTTCCGCAACCGAAGTGGCGGCACCGCGGAGGCCGGGAAAACCCGGGAAGCGGCCGGGCGAACGACGGTCGTTCACGTCGGATACCCCTGCAGGCGGCCCTCCGGCGCTTCACGACTCCGCATGAAGGACCGTGCATCCCTCACGTCGGGTACCCCTGCGGCTCTCCCGCGCTTGCGCGGTTGTGGCTGCGCCCGCGCTGCGCGCTTGACCGGCTGCGCCGGTCAGCCTTCGCCGCAATCCGCGCGTCCCGACTCCGGATGACGGACCGTGCATCCCTCACGTCAGGTACCCCTGCAGCCGGCTCTCTATGACACGCGGGTTGTCCCCGTTCGCGATGCCGACGAGGCCGTCCAGGTACATCTCGCGGACGGCCACCAGGCGGGCGATGTTGGCGAGCAGCTTCTTCGCGATGGGCAGGAAGATCAGGTTGGCGGATCCGACGCCGTAGATGGTCGCGACGAAGGCGACGGCGATGCCGGCGCCGAGCTTTGACGGGTCGGAGAGGTTCTCCATCACGTGGATCAGGCCCATGACCGCACCCAGGATGCCGATGGTGGGAGCATAACCGCCGGCCGACTCCCAGATGCGCGCGGAGAGCTTCATGCGCGCCTCGTAGGAGCCTATCTCCACTTCCATGACCTCCCGGAGGCGCTCCGGTTCGGCACCGTCGACCAGCAGCTGGAGGCCCTTGCGGGCGAAAGGGTCGCGCAGGGCGCCGATCTGGGATTCCAGGGCCAGCAGGCCCTCCTTGCGGGCGATCTGGCTCCAGTTGACGATCTGGCGGATCAGTCCCTGGGGCCGGGTGTCCGGCGGCAGGAAGACCCAGCGGCCCATTTTCATGCCCTCGATGAACACGGGCAGGGGGCTCTGCAGCATGACGGCGCCGAGGGTTCCGCCGATGACGATCAGGAAGGCCGTCGGCTGGACCAGGGAGGAGACATGGCCGCCCTCCAGCACCTGGCCGCCGACGATGGCGACCAGACCCATCACGAGACCCGCGATGCTGATCTTGTCCAATCAGACGTCCTCGCGCTGCTTCGGACGCCGGCCGCGCCGGCTCTTCGGAATCGGCCGGTCGTCGCCGACCACCGCCGCCCGCAGGCGCGCCACCGCCTGACTGTGCAATTGGCATACGCGGGACTCGGTGACGCCCATCACCTCGCCGATCTCCCTGAGGTTCAGCTCCTGCTCGTAATAGAGGGCCATGACCATCTTCTCGCGCTCCGGCAGTTCCCCAATGGCCTTGACCAGGCCTTCCCGCAGGTCCTTGCCGGCGAGGAACTCCAGGGGATCCAGGTCGGGGCCCGCGTAGTTGCGTTCGAGGTAGTCCTCCTCCTCGCCGTCCGCCAGGTCCTCGAAATACAGGATCTGGTGGCCTCGCGCGTCCTGGAGCAGTTTCTGGTATTCGCCCAGAGCCATGCCGAGGGCATCGGCCAGTTCGCTCTCGGTGGGCACCCGGCCGTGCCGGTGTTCGAGAAGCTGGATCGCGTGTTCGACGCGCCGCATCTCGCGGCGCACGCCGCGCGGCGCCCAATCGTTCTCCCGCAGGCCGTCCAGCATGGCACCGCGGATGCGTTGCACGGCGTAGGTTTCGAACTGGGCACCCATGCCGTCCTCGAAACGGCCGATCGCGTCGATGAGGCCGAGCATGCCGTTCTGGATCAGGTCGTCCGCCTGGACGCTGGGCGGCAGCTTCGCAAGCAGGTGGAAGGCGATCCGCTTGACCAGGGGCGCATACTGGACGACGAGCTGGTCCCGTTCGAGGGCACCCTGGGCGGAATACATCGGCGGTGGATGGGCGGTAGGGTGGTCTTCAAACTATACCAGCATCGGGGCGGGCCGGCGCCCCGCGGGAATGGCGTCCGCCGGGAACGACGGTCCGAGGCACCACCCCTCGTCGCCGTCCTCCTGCGCGTGCGGAAGCCGGGTCGTCAACGCGTCGGCCAGGTGGTCCGTCACGGGGACCCGGGCGGCGCCCAGGTAGGCGAGGCGGACGTCCAGATGCTCGGCCGCGACGCGCCGCATGTTCTGGAAGATGGCCCGGGCTTCCTCTTCGCTGCGCGCACGGGTGATGGCGATCTGGAACTCGCCCGTGCGGCGACGTTCCCTCGCCAGCTTCTTGATGAGCGCATAGGCGTGGGTGATCGCCGCGCCCTGGGCGGCAACCACGATGGCCATGTGTCGCGCCGCGAGGGCGAGCGGGGAGAGGTGCCCCGGCCGCTGATGGGCGCAATCGACGAGCACGTAGGCCGCGCCGCGGGAGAGCTCGCGCAGGCAGGATCCGAGACGCCCCCGGACGCCCGGCGCCGCGGCGGCGGGTTCCCGCGCGGCCCGGGTGGCGGGTACGATGCGGATCAGGGGCGCTGCGGAAACGGTCACCTGCCGCAGGGACCGTTCGCCGCGGACTGCCTGGAGGAGGTCGGAGCGGGCGGTCATGCCGAAGGCGGCGATCGCATTGTCGGGGCCCGGGTTCTCGTCCACGATGACAACTGCGTGGCCGGCCTCGGCGAGCGCCGCAGCGGTCTGCACGATCAGCGTGGTCCGTCCACAGGCCTCGCGCCCGGAGGCGAAGGCGACCACCTGCGGGCCGCGGGTGCCGAACAGGCGGCGCAGGCCCGCCGCCTGGTCGCCCATCTGCAGGTCAGGCAAGGGAGGCCCCGAGGCTCTGGAATCCGCCGGCGCCCATGGCGAGCCCGGCCTCCGCGCCTTGCAGACGATGCGGAGAGGCCGCGACGGGCTGGCGGAACACCCGGTGCAGGAGCCACGACCGGTTCGGCAGGTGGAGGTCCTCCGGCACCCGCTGTCCATTCGCGACGTAGGCAAGCTGCAGGCCGTGGCGCACCAGGGCATCGACGCCCGGGGCCAGGGAGATGGCCTCGTCCACCTTGGTCAGGATGCAGCCTGCCAGGTCCTCGCCCGCATAGGCGCGGACCACGTCGTCCAGCGTGTCGCCGCGGCTCGTGGCGTTGAGCAGCAACAGGCGGCGGACCTCGCCGGCGCCGGCGAGCATCGCCGCCTGCTCGGTCACCATGCGGTCACGCTGGCTCATGCCGACGGTATCGATGAGGATCATGTGCTTGTCGCGCAGGTCGGACAGCGTATGGCGCAGGTCGGCGCCGTCGCGCACCACGTGGACGGGAACGCCGAGGATGCGGCCGTAGATGCGCAGTTGTTCGTGGGCGCCGATCCGGTAGCCGTCCGTGGTCAGCAGGGCCAGCCGGTCGGCTCCGTGGCGCACGACGCAACGCGCGGCGAGCTTGGCGGTGGTCGTCGTCTTGCCGACGCCGGTGGGGCCCACGAGGGCATACACACCGCCGCGATCCACGAGGTCCGCATCGTTGGCCGGCGTGCGCAGGCGCCGGTTGATGGCGGTCTTCAGCCAGCGGCGCCCCTCCTCCACGTCCATGTCGTCGGGCATCTCGTCGATGAGCCGCCTGGCCAGGAGCCCGGAGAATCCGGCGTCCAACATTTCCGCCAGCAGGACGGCCCGGCCGGGGGCATTGCGAGCCATCTCGCCCCAGGCGAAACCGGCAAGCTGCTGCTCGAGCAGCCCCTTGATCGCCTTCATCTCCCGCACCAGTACGGCGATCTCGCCCGCCGGCTCGCCGCCGTTGCGCAGCGCGGCATCCGCCTCGCCGACCTGGCGCAGCGCCGCCGCCACCTGATCGCGGGACGGCGCCTCCGCCGGCTTCGGCGGCAGGGGGCGCAGGCGTGGACGTTCCTCCGCGGCAGGCTGATGGCGGGGCGGCTGCCAGGGCTGGAAAGGCGGCGGGGCTGGCTGTTTGCGCACCCGGGACGAAAGGGTGACGGTGTAGTCCTCCAGGGCGTCCGCCGTCGCGGCCGAGGCCGGGGTGGGTTTCGGCGCGGGTTGCGCCGGGGCCGGGGGCGCCGGCCGGGACGGCGCCGCCGAGGCCCGCGAGAGCGCATCGAGACCGTCGGCGGAAAGGGCCATGATCTCGACCCCGCCGGGGACCGCCTTGTTGGAGACGACGATCGCGTCGGGCCCCAGTTCCTCCTTGACCCGGCGCAGGGCTTCGCGGGCGGTTTCGGCGACGTAGCGTTTCACGTTCATTGCTTAGCTCCGATGATCGTCGCGACCTTGAGGGTGCGCGACTCGGGGACTTCCCCGTTGGCGATGACTTTGAGGCTGGGTACCGACCGGCGCAGGAAGCGGGACAGCAGCCAGCGCAGGTTGCCGGGGACGAGGAGCACGGCGGGCAGCCCAACCTCCTCCTGGCGTCGCGCCGCGGCGGCCGTTTCCCTGAGCAAGGTGTCCGCGAGCCCGGGCTCCATGCCGGCGTCCTGCCCCCCGGCGAGGGCCTGCGTCAGGATGCGTTCGAGGCCCGGCTCGAGGGCCATGACCTGCATCTCGGTGGATCCCGGGAAGATCTGCTGCACGATCGCGCGGCCGAGGGCGATGCGCACCTGGGCGGTGAGTTCCGCCGGATCCTGGCTGCGCACGACGTGCTCGGCCAGCGTCTCGATGATGGTGCGCATGTCGCGGATGTTGACGCCCTCCTCCAGCAGGTTCTGCAGGACGCGCTGCAGCGTGGAGAGGGGGATCTGCTTGGGGACCAGGTCCTCCGTGAGCTTCGGAAACTCCTTGGCCAGGTGATCCACCAGCTGCTGGGTCTCCTGGCGGCCGAGCAGCTCGGCCGCGTGGGAGAGGATCACGTGGTTCAGGTGGGTGGCGACGACGGTGCCGGCGTCGACCACGGTGTAGCCCAGCGAATGGGCCCGCTCGCGCTGGGCCGCCTCGATCCAGATGGCGGGCAGGCCGAAGGCCGGGTCCTTGGTCGCCGCACCGGCAACGGGGCCGCCCACCCGGCCGGGGTTGATGGCGAGGAACTGGCCCGGATAGGCTTCGCCGCCGCCGATCTCGACACCCTTGAGCGTGATGCGATAGGCATTGGGCTTGAGTTCCAGATTGTCGCGGATATGCACCGGGGCCGAGAGGAAGCCGACCTCCTGCGCGAACTTCTTGCGCAGGCCGCGGATGCGCTTCAGCAGGTCGCCGTCCTGGCCGCTGTCCACCAGGGGAATCAGGCGATAGCCGACCTCGAGGCCGAGGACGTCCACGGGGGCCACGTCGGCCCAGGAGGCCTCCACGGTTTCGTGGCTCACCGGCGGCGGGGGCGGCGGCGCGACGGCGGCCGCCGCTTCGGCCCGCCGCTTCAACATCCACCATGCGAGGCTGCCGATGGCGGTGGCAAGCAGCAGAAAGACGAGATTGGGCATGCCGGGGATGAGCCCCAGGATGCCGAGGATGCCGGCGGTGAGAATCAGCACCTGGGGGTTGCCGAAGA
Source organism: Rhodocyclaceae bacterium (assembly GCA_035331665.1). GTDB lineage: Bacteria > Pseudomonadota > Gammaproteobacteria > Burkholderiales > Rhodocyclaceae > JAEUNJ01. The sequence goes on along the minus strand of DAOLKI010000049.1, from coordinate 3,628 downwards.
CCTGGCCGGCCACCTGCTCGCCGATGTCCTTGTCGCCGTCGCCGACCCGCGTCACGACCAGGCCGGCGGCGGTGGAAATGATCAGGGCCGGGATCTGGGCCACGAGGCCGTCGCCGATGGTCAGCAGCGTGTAGTTCTTCGCGGCGAGTCCGACGTCCATGTCGTGCTGCAGCACGCCGACGATCAGGCCGCCGATGATGTTGATCAGCAGGATCAGGATGCCGGCGACCGCGTCGCCGCGGACGAACTTGGAGGCACCATCCATGGAACCGTAGAAGTCCGCCTCCTGCGCGATGCCCGCGCGACGGCGACGGGCCTCGTCCTCGCCGATCAGGCCGGCGTTCAGGTCCGCGTCGATGGCCATCTGCTTGCCGGGCATGGCGTCCAGGGTGAAGCGCGCCGACACCTCGGCGATGCGGCCGGCGCCCTTGGTGATGACGACGAAGTTGATCACGGTCAGGATGATGAACACGACAATCCCAACGGCATAGTTTCCGCCGACCAGGAAGTGCCCGAAGGCCTCGATGACCTTGCCGGCGGCATCCGGACCCGTGTGGCCCTCGAGGAGCACGATGCGCGTCGAGGCGACGTTCAGCGACAGCCGCAACAGCGTCGTGACGAGCAGGACGGTCGGAAACACCGAGAAGTCCAGGGGCTTCATGGTGTAGAGGGACACCAGCAGCACCATCACCGCCAGCGCGATGTTGAAGGTGAAGAAGAGGTCCAGCAGGAAAGGCGGCAACGGCAGGACCATCATCGACAGGACGAGGATGATCAGGACCGGCGCGCCGAGCTGGCGCAGGCGTTCCCGGGGGAACAGGCCACTGAGCGCGAGGGCGGGGGCGGCCATCAGTCAGGCACCCCGGGGTCCAGGTCGGCGGGGACGACGATCTCCGAGGGCAGGACCGGTACCGGCCCCTGCCCGCCGGCGAAACGCTGGAGCTGATAGACGTAGGCCATGACCTCGGCCACGGCCGTGTAGAGGCCGGCCGGCACCTGGCCGCCGATCTCCACGTGGCGGTGCAGGGCCCGGGCCAGGGGCGGGGCCTCCAGGATGGGAACCCCGTTTTCCTCGGCGAGTTCGCGGATGCGCTGCGCCACCAGGTTCATGCCTTTGGCGACGACCTGGGGTGCCCCCATGCGGTCGGCGTCGTATTTCAGGGCGACGGCGAAGCGCGTCGGGTTGGTCACCACGACGTCGGCCTTGGGCACCTCCGCCATCATCCGCTTCCTGGCCATCTCCCGCTGCTGGCTGCGGATGCGCGCCTTGAGTTGCGGATCGCCCTCGGTCTCCTTGAGTTCCTGGCGCAGTTCCTCGCGCGTCATGCGCATGCGCGAGTAGAACTGCCAGAGCTGGAAGGGCACGTCGATGGCGGCCACCACCGCCATGCCGAGCAGGACGGCCAGGCCCGACATGAAGAGGAGGCGGTTGAACCCGGCCAGCGCGGTTCCGACCTCCAGGCCGGGCAGGTCGAGCAGCGCGCCGCCTTCGCGCCACACGAGCCAGGCGATCAGGGCCCCGATCAGCAGCGCCTTGAGGAGCGCCTTGACGAGTTCGCCGAGCCCGTAGGTGGAGAACATGCGCCCGAGGCCCTTGACGGGGTCCAGGCGGGACAGGTCCGGGGCCATGGTCCGCGTCGTGAACACCCAGCCGCCCAGCAGGAACGGCGTCAATAGGGCCGCGGCGATGACCAGGAGGAACAGGGGCGCCATCAGAGTCATGGCCTGCAGTCCCAGGGAGGCAAGGGTCGCGGTCAGGAGATGGTCATCGAAGGCCGCCTGGCGACCGAAGGAGAGGCCGTGGACCAGGATGTCGCGGGCACGTCCGGCCACCCAGGTGCCGGTGGCCCACAACCCGCCGACGCCGGCCAACATGACGACGAAGGCAGCCAGTTCCTTCGAGTGAGGAACCTGCCCTTCTTCCCGGGCCTGTTCCAGGCGCCGGGTTGATGCCGGTTCTGTTCGCTCGAGATCGCTCTCTTCAGCCACGCACGGTCCCTTCCATGCCGGCAATTATTGCCGGCGGGGGAGGGGAAAAAGCCGGGATTAGAGGCAGTTAGGACAGGTATTTCAGGAAAGGCTATAAGCGCCACGAACTCGTGGCGCCTCCTTTCCGGCGGCCGGGGCCTGCCGCCCCCCTCGCTCAGGCCGCCGCGTCCAGGCGGGCGAGGAAGATGGAGCGCGGGACGCCCCGATGTTCGCCCAGGGCGCCGAGCAGTTCCTTGATATCCAGGATGAGGACGATCTGGCCGTTCGACAGGGTGGTAACGCCGGCCACGCCTTTCGGCCGAAAGTCGTCCAGCGACTTGATCACCGCGTCCTCGCGGCCCATGAAGCCGTCGATGGCCAGGACGAACGTGTGCTCGGCCGTCTGCATGAGGACGCCGTACTCCGGCACCTGTTCCTGGGCCCATCCCAGCAGATGGTAAAGGGGATAGATGGGCATGACTTCGCCGCGGACGACCATCGTCGCCCGTCCCCCCACCTCCTGGACGTCCGGGGCGCCGATGGGGAGGATCTCGCGGACCATCGACAGGGGCACGGCGAAGGGTTGCTCGCCGAGCTGGACCAGCAGGACCGGCAGGATGGCCAGGGTGAGCGGCAGTGAGATGACGAAGGTGGTGCCCTTGCCGGCGTGGGACTTGATGTCGATGGAGCCGTTCAGCTTCTGGATGTTGGTCTTCACCACATCCATGCCGACGCCGCGGCCGGACACGTCCGAAGCCACGTCCTTCGTGGAGAAGCCGGGCAGGAAGACGAGGTTGAAGCTCTGCCGCTCGTCCATGGTGTTGGCCTCCTCGTCCGTGATGAGGCCCTTCTCCAGCGCCTTGGCGCGCAGCTTTTCCGGGTTCATGCCGCGGCCATCGTCGGCCACCAGCAGCACGATGTGGTCGCCCTCCTGGCGCGCCTCCAGGCGGACCTGGGACTTCTCGGACTTGCCGGAGGCGAGGCGGTCCTGGGGCGACTCGACCCCGTGGTCCACCGCATTGCGGATCAGATGGATGATCGGGTCGGAAAGGTCCTCGATCATCGTCTTGTCGATTTCCGTCTCCTCGCCGGCGAGGACCAGTTCCACATCCTTGCCCAGGCTGCGGGCGAGATCCCGCGCGATGCGCGGGTATTTCTGGAACAGGCGGCCGATCGGCTGCATGCGCGTCTTCATCACCGCGTTCTGGAGGTCGGACACCAGCAGATCGAGTTGGCTCACCGCCTGGTCCAGGGCATGCAGGGTGTCGGTGTCGGTGCGGCCGTTCAGGATGTCGCTACGCAGCGAGTTGAGCCGGTTCTTGGTCAGCCCGATTTCGCCGGAAAGATTGAGCACCTGGTCCAGGCGGGCCGTGTCGACCCGGATGGAATTGTCGCGGACCTTCTCCGAATCGCGGCGCCCCACCGGCCCCTGGTAACCCGGCTTGTCCGATGCCCGCCGACCAACGGCCTGTTGGATGATCTGCTCGGGCGTCTTGCCCGCGATGTCCGTATGGTCGGCACCCGGAGTCGCCGGGCCCGCGGGTTCGCCCGCAACCGCCTCGTTTCCTGCGGACGGTTCGGCGGCGCCGGTCACGGCATTGAACAGGTGATCCCAGTTGGGGCCGCCCGGGGCGGCGGCAGAGGCCGGCGCGGCGGCGGC
>DAOLKI010000048.1:7427-10621 GCA_035331665.1 Rhodocyclaceae bacterium | reverse complement strand
CTGGACCGCCGCCACCTTGCCGTCGGCCTTGGTGTCGTCGGCCACGAAGGCCTTCACCGTCTTGGCCAGGATGGTCGTGTCCAGGGCCGCGCCGACGCCCGCCTTGCCGCCGCCCGCGCCGCCGCCGGCGATGCCGACGACCACCGTGTCGTCCCGCGCGTGCAGGTCCACCGCCTGGTCGGCCGTGGAGAAGGCCGCGTCGGTGTTGATCTTCGCGGCCTGGCCGATGGAAGCCTCGGTGTCGACGAAGCTGGCGTTGATCGACAGGGCCGCGGCCACGCCGGCCTTGCCGCCGCCCGCCCCCGCGACGACGGCATTGACGGCGGTCTCGCGGGCCTCGGCCGCCACGGTGGTCGTCTTCTTCGCGTCGATCTCGGCGCCTTCGCCGACGCTGGCGTAGGTCCGGTTCCAGACCGCGTTCACGGCGATCGCGCCGCCGACCCCCACTTCCTTGCCGCCGGCCACGCCCCCGGCCACCATGACCATGGTGCTGTCGTTGGTGGCCTTGACGATGGCATCGCCCTCGGCGGTGACGAGCGCCGCGTCGGCGACCTTCGCCTCCGCCTTGTTCATGGAGACGTTGATGCCGAGCACGCCGGCCACGCCGGTGCTTTCCGTGCCCGCGGCGCCGCTTACCGAGACGTTGGCGACGTCCTGGGCGGCGTCGGCCGCCACCTTGACGCCGGCGCCCGTGCCGGTGGACTTCACCGTCGCGCCGCTGCCGATGGAGGCCAGCGTCTCGTCGTAATTGACGATGTCGGTGTTCGAAACACCCACGCCGGCCTTCTTCGCGCCCGCCACGGCGCCGGCGAAGGAGATGGCCTTCACGTCCGAGCGGCTGGACACCTCGACGCCGAGATTCTGGGGATTCGGCGTGCCCGGCACGGCTTCGGGCTGGCTGCCGTAGGTGGTCAGCGCCACGCCCTTGCCGATGGCGGCTTCCGTGACGTTCCTGAACAGATCCACCGAGAAGGCGCCGGCCACGGCGGCATTGCCCTTGGCGGCGGCCCCGGCGACGGCCTCGGTGTAGTAGTTGTTGGAACCCAGGTAGGTGGAGGGATCCAGCGTGTCGAAGCTGAAGCTCTTCACGTCCGAGATGTTCGGCACGTAGAACTCGACCCGGTTCTTCGCCGCCTTCACCGTCGCCGACCGGGCGTGGATCGTGGAGGCCGCATCCGGCGCGGCGGTGTCGCGTCCGATGGCGGCCAGGCTCTGGTTGTTGGAGAGCAGCACCGCAAACGAGGCGCCGACGCCGGCCTTGCTCTTGTCGCCGGTGGACAGGGCGCCGGCCCGGGCCTGGGCCGAGATCTTGCTGGTGTCCTCGGCCTTCACCGTGATGTCGCCGACCCGCGCGGCGGCGCTGCCGATCGTCGCCCCTTCGTCGATGGCGGCCGTCGTCTCGTTGTCGTTGCCGACCACGGCCAGGGCGCCGGCCACGGCCACCTCGCCGCCGCTGGCGCCCGAGACCGCCTCGGCGCTCATGGTCTTCACGAAGGCGGCGTCACGGTTCTGCAGGGCCGTCGCCAGGATGTTGATGTCCTGGGCCTGGACGACCGTCGTGCCGGCCCCGATGGTCGCCTGGGTCTTGTTGAAGGTCGCCGTCAGGGCCACCGCCGCCGCCACGCCCACGTCGTCGGAGACGGCCTCGCCCGTGGCGGTGGTGGCATAGTTGGTGTCCGTCGTCGCCTTGATGTCGAGATTGCCGGAAGTGCTGACGCGACGGCCGGCGCCGATGCCCGCCTTCGCCTGATTCACCGCCACGCCCACGCCGATGGCGGCGGCCACGCTGACCTTCTTGCCGCTCTCCTTGCCGGTGCCCGTGCCGCCATCCTTGCCGGGCGGGGGATTGGTCTTGCTGACGTTGGGGGTGTCGTTCTTGTTCACGGCCGGCGTTTCGGCCGCCGGCGTCACCTTGTCCGTGTCCAGGGTCTTGGTGCCGTCGTTCCGCCCCTTGGCGAAATCGAGCTGGTTCTTCTTCTGCTCGTCCACCGTCGTGCCGGCTTCCGGCGTCTCCTTGCCGTCGGCATCCTTCTTGGCCGCCTTGGCGCCCTTGGCCCCGGCGGTCGCGCCGGTCTTCAGCAAGGTCTTCGAAGAGGCCGACAGATCGATGGCGGACGAACTTGAGACATCCCGCTCGATGCTGCTGGTGGCCGTATCCACCGCGATGGTCGCCGCCAGGGCGGCGCCCACCGCCACGTCGCCCTGGGCCTGGCCCGTCGCCTTGGTCGTGATGGAATCCGTCAGTTGCGACGCGGCGGAAAGCTTGCCGGTGAGTCCCAGGGCCGTGGCCGATTCGCCGACGCGGGCCGTCGCCGTATTGACGGCGACCGTGGCCGCCACCACCGGCGTGATCGACACCTTCGCGCCGGCCGCCCCGCCGGTCACCTCGGTGCTCAGCGTGTGGTCACCCTTGGCCGACAGGGCCAGGTCCCTGCCGCCGGTCAGCTTCGCGCCGTCCTCCACTTCCGCCACGGCAGTGTTCACCACGACGTTGGCGCCGATGGAAGCCCCGACCCCGACCTTGGCGCTGCTGTCGGTGCCCTTCACGTCCGCCCCGGCCTTGACCGTGCTCGTGGAAGCGTTCTGGGCCTCGATGGAGATGTCCCCGCCACCGGCCGCCACGCTCGCGCCGAGACCGCTGGAATCCTTGTCGCCCTCGATAGAGGCCACGGTCGTGTTGACGGCGACGTTCAGGGCCAGCGATCCGGCCACCCCGACGTTCCCCGCCCCGGCGCCGCTCTTCGCGTCGGCCCCGAAATCGTTCTTCTCGCCCGTCGTGGTGGTGGCGCTGACCGTCACGCCCTGGGCCGTGACCCGGCTGTTGTCGGCCACCGAAGCCACGCTGGTCGCCACGCCCAGGTTGAGGGCCACCGCCGCGCCGACACCCACGTCCGTGCCACCGCTGTCCACCTGGCTCCCGTCGGCCTTTGCCGACGCGTCCGTCTGGGTCGTGGTGGTGACCTTCAGGGCGCCACCGGCATTGATGGTGCGGCCCTTGGCCACCGTCGCCACCGTCGTCGCCACGCCCACGTTAACACCCACCGCCGCGGCCACGCTGACACCGCCCTCGCTGGTCTCGCCCTTGGGCGCCGGCTTGGTTCCGCTCAACTTGCTGCCCGCGCCCGCGTCCGCCGAGGCACCCGCCTTCTTCGCCGCATCGCCCTGCGCCGTCACCTGCTTGTCCACCGTCCCGG
>DAOLKI010000048.1:0-7327 GCA_035331665.1 Rhodocyclaceae bacterium | reverse complement strand
ACCGGCACGGTGGCGCTCACCGTCACGCCCTTCGCATCCACCACCACGCCGTCGGCTACGTAGGCCTGGTTGGTGCTGACGCCGATGTTCAAGGCAACCGCGGAACCCACCCCGATGGCGCCCGAGGTGTTGCTGCCGTCCGCCCGGCTGCTGGAAATGCCGGCCGCCTGGCTCCTTACGGAGAGTTCCCCGCCTACGTGGGTGGCGGCGGAGGTAGCCAGGTAGGCGCGGGTGTTGTCGGTCAGCTCGCTGATCGCCAGCGCGCCGGCTACCTGGACCTGCCCTTCCGACGTGCTGGCAAAGTCCTTGTATTTGGTCAGCGTCTGGCTGCTCTTGCTGGTGCCCGCCGAGTCCTGCTGGGCGCCCTTTGCCGCCGACGTGGCCGATACCCGCACCGTATTTCGCGACGTCGCCGCAAGGTTCAGGGCGCCGCCGGTCGTGATCGCCGCCCGGCCGTCCACGTAGGCGGCGGCGCCGGCGTTCACCGCGCTGACGGCCACGGCAGCGCCGGCGGCAGTGGCCCCACCCAGGGAGGCATCGGCCGTGGCGGTGGTGGTGACCGTGTTCGTCGCGGTCAGGGCGAGATTGCCGGCCACGTTGGCGACGGTCGTGTCGCCCACATGAACTCGCGCGGCGCTGGTCACCGTGGAAATCGCGACCGACGCATCCCCGGCCAGCTTGACCAGGGCAGAAGTGGGCTTCGCCTCCGTGGCCACCGACGACGACGCGGTCAAGTCCGCGTTCCCCGTGGTGGTGGTCAGACTGGAACTGCCACGCACGTCTACCGCCGCCCTGGAATCGATGGTCTGCAGCGCGGCGGCAATCGGCACCGCCCCCGTCGCGGTATTCGTCGTGGCGGTCGCCCGCACGGCCAGGGCACCGCCTTGGGCGAGGATGACGCTCGAATCCACGTCCACCAGCGCACCGACCGACTTGGCGACCACTGGCGAGACGGAACTGGCATGGTCGGCAACCGCTGCCAGGGTGACGTTGCGGCCCTTCACCGTGGCGCCGGTCAGACTGATCCGGGCAATGGTGTCGGCGAGGAAATCCAGTTCGCCGCCGGTTCTTGTCGCGCTCAGCGTGATGTTGCCGGCGGAGAATCCCGACGTGGCGTGGGCCAGGAGCCGGCTGCCGGATTGGAGCGTGATGTCGGGCGCGGCCAGGCTCAGGCTGCCGGAGTTACCCACCGACAGGGCCGTATCCTGGTCGGCCGCCGCACCAGCCGCCACGTTGCGCGTCGAGATCGTCACCCCGGCATCGACGATGATGCTTTTGTCCGCGACGATGGTATGGTCCGCACCGCCGCCGTAGAAATCGGAACTGATTTCGACGGTATCGGGATCGATGAGGACGGTGCCCCGGCTGCCGCGCCGGGCTTCGGCCCGGAACTGCCCTCCGGCCAGTTCCACGCGCCGTGCGGCGCTGAATTCGATGGCCCCGCCGTCCCCGGAGTCGCCGGCCGAGGCGTCTACGAGGGCACCGGTCCGGATGACGGCGTCGCCGGCGGCGTGGATATTGACGGTGCCGCCCGCGGAACGTTTGCCGCTTCCCCACGCGAGGACCATGGCGCCCGACGCAAGATCCACATTGCCGCCGGCCTGGACGGAGATGTCGCCGCCGCGGACTCCCGGTCCCCCCGGCGCCGCCACAACGCCGCTCAGGCTCACGTCGCCGTCGGCAACGATTTCTATGCGGCCCTCCCGCACCACGACGGTGGTGCCGGCGGCAAGGCCGTTCGCATTCACCACGTCGGTGAAATCCGGCGCCCGTCCGGCGAATCGCGCGCCGCTGTAGAGCACGCCGGCCACGTCGATCAATCCCCCGTGGAGGGTGATTCGGCCTTCCGCGTTCACGCGTCCCTCGACGGTGACGCGCCCGTCGGGATTGCGGGGCGCCTTGCCGCCGAGCAGCAGGGAGACACTGCCTTCGTCCGGAACGCCCGGTGCCCGGAAGAACTCGTCCACGAAGCGCTGGGTCGGCGTGGTCACCGTCAGGCTGCCGACATTCACCACGCCGGTCTTCCCGACCACGAATCCGTGCGCATTGGCGAACCAGACGTTGCCCCCGATGCGCCCGTCCTTGATACCGTTGAGGATGCCGTAGATGTCCGTGCGCTGATCCCGCACGATGTTGATCAGGTTGATCGCCGACGCCGGGACGAGGAGATTGACGGTATCTCCGGCGCCCACCGAGAAGCCGTTGAACGAATTGAAGGCGTTGGCGCCGCTGACGGTACCCGTGGAGACGCTATAGACGTTTCCCGCCGAACCCACGACGGTGGCGGTGCGTCCGTCGGGCAGGATGACGGTACCGGCCCCGGCCGCCGCGGCGGCCGGATAAAGCACCTGCAACGCCGCCAGGACCACGGCGACCGAACGGCGCCAAGGCGGCAATCGCGACGGTACGGGGGCTCGATTCGTCATGACGGTCAGGGATTCCGCATACCGTCGGTTTCACACTGGCCCGGTTTCCCGGTGCCGCGGCGCGGTATGGCACAGTCAAATTGACCCTACGCCTCCTATGGCGACACGTCAATAATCAAAGTCGACCTGTGTTTCTAAATTCACACCAAAGTCCGCAGGCACCCGGCAACGGACCCTCCGACGCCCGATTGACCGGCCCGATGGGTTCCGTACGGCCCGGCAACCGCCGCGGCGCACCGGGTGCCGACCGTATTCCTCTGGTTGCCGGGAATGGCGGCGCCTTCGTGGCCGGCCGGCACGGCCGGAGGTTTCCGGTCCACGCGGACGCAGCGGCCGCGTCGCGTGGGCGGACGGTCCATCGCCCTGCGCAAAGCCGCCCTTGGTGCCTGTCGGTCGGCGTCAGGCCAGGGTTATCCGGTAGACCGCCAGGCTGCCCAGGAAATTGGCTTCCTCGGCCACCAGGTCACCCGCTTCGTCCAACGCCCTCGCCTCGCGGATGGAGATGCCCATCCGGGCGCAGAGATCCTCAAAATCCGCGATGGTGAAGAAGCGTACGTTGGGCGTGTCGAACCATTGGTAGGGAAGGTCCTCGGACACGGGCATGCGGCCGTTCAGCACCGCCAGACGGTTCCTCCAGTAGGCGAAATTGGGGAAGGACACCACCGCCTCCCGCCCCACGCGCAGCATTTCGCGCAGGATGCCCTCGGTGTGGCGCACGGTCTGCAAGGTGCGCGACAGGACCACGTGGTCGAAGGCCCGGTCCTCGAAACCGGCCAGACCGCCTTCCAGGTCGCTCTGGATGACGTTTACGCCGTTCTCGATGGCCGCCAGAACGTTCGCCGGTGCGATCTCGATCCCCCACCCCCGGATACCGCGGGTCTCGGCCAGCATTTTCAGCAGGGCCCCGTCGCCGCAACCCAGGTCCAGGATGCGTTCGCCGGGCTGCACCCATCCCGCAATGACATCGTAATCACCTCGTCCGAGGGTGTGGGTCATGGCAGCACCTGCTTCATGTAGGCCCGCACGAGGGCATGGTAGTGGGCGTCCTCCATCAGGAAGGAATCGTGTCCATGTACGCTCTCGATTTCCGCATAGGTCACGTCCTGCCCGTTCCTGACCAGCGCATTCACTATCTCCCGCGACCGGGCGGGGCTGAAACGCCAGTCGCTGGAGAACGCAGCGACGAAGAATCCGGCCTTCGCGACGGACAGGGCCGCGGCCAGGTCGCCGCCCGCCGTGCGCGCCGGGTCGAAGTAGTCCAGCGCCCGGGTCATCAACAGGTAGGTGTTGGCGTCGAACCAGCCGGCGAACTTGTCGCCCTGGTGATGCAGGTAGGACTCCACCTCGTATTCCACGTCGAAACCGAAAGATCCCGCGTCCGGCCGCCGCCTGCGCCCGAATTTCTCGGCCATCTGCTCCTCGCCGAGGTAGGTGATGTGGCCCAGCATCCGGGCCAGACGCAGGCCGCGCCAGGGATGCACGCCGTGCTCGTAGTAATGGCCGCCGTGAAAGTCCGGGTCGGTAAGGATGGCCTGCCGCGCCACGTCGTTGAAGGCGATGTTCTCGGCCGTCAGGCTGGGCGCCGCGGCAATGACTATCGCATGACGCACGCGGTCCGGGTAGGTGATCGCCCAGCGCAGGGCCTGCATGCCGCCCAGGCTTCCCCCCATGACGGCGGCCCATTGGCCGATGCCCAGGTGGTCGGCGAGGCGGGCCTGGGCATGCACCCAGTCGACGACCGCAAGCAACGGGAAATCGGCGCCCCACTGCTTGCCGGTGTCCGGATTCGTGGTTTTCGGCCCGGTGGATCCGTGGCACCCGCCCAGGTTATTCACGCCTACGACGAAGAACCGGTCCGTGTCCACCGGTTTCCCGGGACCGATCATGTTGTCCCACCACCCGAGGTCCTTTTCGGGGTTTTCCGGGGTCGTGTACCCGGCCACGTGGTGGTGACCGGAGAGGGCATGGCAGACCAGAATCGCGTTCGAGCGGTCCGCGTTGAGGGTGCCGTAGGTTTCGTAAACGAGGTCGAAACCCGGAAGCACCGCACCGCTGCGCAGGGCGAGCGGCGCGTCGAAACGGACGCTCCGCGCCTTCACCAACCCGACACTCCCGGCCTTCTTGGACAATTAGTCACCCCGAAATAACGAAACCCGGCCGACTGGAAAGCTCGGACCGGGTTCGCTTGGCCCTCGCTTTAGCCGCATTTATCAAGCGCCCGCAAGCTGAGTTCAAATCGGCGCCAATGGAGAAGATACGGCCGGCCTGGCCCCTTGTCAAATCACTCGCCCGCCGTTCGCCGCCGGCTCCCTGACGGGATGGCGCCCTGGCGCCGCCCCGCAGCCGAAACCGCCGAAAATAGTTGATGAAATTCATCAGGTTTGCTACGATTGGCCCGTCCCAAGGGGGAGTAGCTCTCCGCCGGGGTGTCGTCAGTACGGATTCCGCGCCCGCGGAGTCCCGGCGCTCCGGGTGGCGGTTCAGTCCGCTGCGAGCAAGACCTTTGCCGCGATGGCGGAGGTCCCCTTGTCAGATCCAACGGCCCTTCGTCCTCGCCGGACCAAGGGCCGTTTCGCTGTCCGCCCGCCGGGGCGGCGCGCAGCGGGAAACGCAGACTGACAAGGAGCAAGGAAAAATGGAAACCATAGGCACTTGGTGGATGTGGGCGGGATTCTTCGCCATCGTCCTCGTCATGCTCGCCGTCGATCTCTTCGCGGTCGGCGGCGGCAAGGAGCATCGCGTCGGGTTCCGGGAAGCGGCCACCTGGTCGCTGGTCTGGGTCGGCGTCTCGGCCGCCTTCGCGGGCGGTCTGTGGTGGACCCTGGACGGCATGCTGGGCCGCGCGGTGGCCAACCAGAAGACCCTCGAGTACGTCACCGGGTACCTGATCGAAAAATCCCTCGCGGTGGACAACGTCTTCGTCTGGCTGATGCTGTTCGGCTTCTTCGCCGTCCCGCCGGAACTGCAGAAGCGGGTCCTGGTCTTCGGCGTCCTGGGCGCCATCGTCCTGCGCACGGCCATGATCTTCGCCGGCACCTGGCTGATCACGCAGTTCCACTGGGTGCTTTACGTCTTCGGTGCCTTCCTGCTCTTCACCGGGGTGAAGATGTGGTGGTTCGCCGATGACAAACCGGATCTGGCGGCAAACCCGGCCGTGCGCTGGATCCGGCGCCATATGAACGTGACCGAGGCGCTGCATGGCGAGCGCTTCTTCGTCCGCCGGCAGGAAGGCGGCCGGCTGATCCGCTACGCCACGCCCCTTTTCCTGGTCCTCGTCCTGGTCGAGATCTCGGACGTCATCTTCGCGGTGGACTCGATCCCGGCCATCTTCGCCGTCACCACGGACCCCTTCATCGTGCTGACGTCCAACGTCTTCGCGATTCTCGGCCTGCGCGCCATGTATTTCCTGCTGGCCGGCATGGCCGACCGGTTCTCGCTGCTCAAGTACGGACTCGCCCTCGTGCTGGTGTTCATCGGCGCGAAGATGCTGCTGGCCGACGTGGTGACGATTCCCGTCGGCGTATCGCTGGGCGTGGTCGCGGCGATCATCGCGGCGGCGGTGGTCCTTTCCCTGCGGCAAACACGGTCCGTGCCGGCGCCGGCCGGCGAGGAGCCTTGAATCGGCGCGGGCTCAGAGCTTCTCGATCAGTTCACGCATCCGCTCCGGCTCCTCCGACTTGAGGAGCCGGGCCACGCGGGCGGTCAGGGTCTCGGCATCGGCCGTGACGACCTGCTGTTTCACCTCGAGGATCTGCGACGGATGCATCGAGAACTGGCGCAGGCCCATGCCGATCAGCAGCTTCGTCAGGCGCGCGTCGCCCGCCATCTCGCCGCAGACGGCGACCGGAATACTGGCCCGCGCGCCGGCCTGGATCGTGTTGTGGACCAGCTTCAGGACAGCCGGGTGCAGCGGATCGTAAAGGTGGGCGACGGCCTCGTCGGTGCGGTCGATCGCCAGGGTGTACTGGATCAGGTCGTTGGTGCCGATGGAGAGGAAATTCAGGCGGCGGAGAAAGGTGTTCAGCGACAGGGCAGCGGCCGGAATCTCGATCATTCCGCCGACCTCCACGTTCTCGTCGAACTTGTGGCGCGTCTCCCGCAGCTGCGCCTTCGCCTGCTCGACCATGGCCAACGCCTGCTCCACCTCGAGGGCATGGGCGAGCATCGGAATCAGGATGCGCACCTTTCCGTAGTGGGCGGCACGCAGAATGGCCCGCAACTGCTCGAGGAAGAGTTGCGGCTCGGCGAGGCAATAGCGGATCGCACGCAGGCCCAGGGCCGGATTCGGCGCCTGCCGCTCCGCGCCGCCGAGGCTGCGCAGGGCGCGGGCATTCTTGTCCGCCCCGATGTCCAGGGTGCGGATGGTCACCACCTTGCCGGCCATGGCCTTGGCGACGGCCTTGTACGCTTCGTACTGCTCGTCCTCGTCGGGCAATTCGTCCCGGTTCATGAACAGGAACTCGGTCCGGAACAGTCCTATGCCCTCCGCATCGACTGCCCTTACCTGTTCGATGTCCTGCGGGAGCTCGATGTTGGCCTGCAGCGATATCCTCTCCCCGTCGAGCGTCGCCGCCTTGGCCGACTTGAGGCGTTTGAGCTTGGAACGCTCTAGTTCGAACTCCTCCTTGCGCAGCCGGTATTCCTCGAGGATGCGCGGATCGGGATCGACGATGAGGACGCCGCGGGTGCCGTCCACCACCAGCAGGTCGTCGTCGCGCACCAGCGGACGCGCGTGGTGCATGCCCACCACGGCCGGGATGGCCAGGCTGCGGGCGACGATGGCGGTGTGGGAGGTGGCGCCGCCCAGGTCGGTGACGAAACCGCCGATCTTCAGATTCTTGAACTGGATGGTGTCGGCCGGCGAAAGGTCGTGGGCGACGATGATCAGGTCCTCGTCCTTG
>DAOLKI010000047.1:0-10874 GCA_035331665.1 Rhodocyclaceae bacterium | reverse complement strand
CGTGCCCGGCCGTCAGGCTCACCGTGTTGCGCAGGAGCGCGGTACCGCCGGTGACGGCGAGATCGGTACCCAGGGTCACGTTGTCGAGGACGACCGTGCCGCTGCTGGAGGACAGGCTGCCGCCGGTCACCGAGCCCAAGTTCTTCAGGGTGGAACCGCCGGCAAGCGTGGTGGCACCGTTCAGGGTCAGGATGCCGCCGCCCAGGTCTATCGTGGAGGTGACGGTGCGGGTACCGGCCGCCGCGAGGCTCAGCCCACCACCGCCGCTGCTGGTGAGCGCGGCATTGATGCCGATGTTGTTGCCGGCGGTGAGGGTCAGGGTGTTGGCGGAGGACCAGGACACCGCCGCGTTGATGCTGATGTTCTCGAGGCCGCCGGCGGTGGAATAGGCGTCGTTGGACGTTGCCAGGTCCACGTCCGACAGGTTCAGTTGCGTACCCAGCCAGCCGTTGTTCACGGTGCCGGTGGCGGCGTTGTTGGCGCCGGTGTTGACCGTGATGGCACCCGGATCCATCAGCAGTCGCCCCGGCTTGCCCGCCGGTGCCCGCAGGTCGGCATGGCCGTCCATCTGCAGACGATGCTTGCCGGATACCTCGACGAAGCCGCCGTCGCCTCCCCGTTCCCCTCCCCGGGCGGAGATCTGGCCCGCCATGACAGTGGTGTCGTCCGACCAGACAACGACCTTGCCGCCCTTGCCCCGGTCCAGGGCATCCGCCCGCAACGTCGCGCCGGCCGCTACCGTGGTGTTGATGGCGTTCGCCATCGCGGCATTCTCGCCCTGGGTGTCTCCGCCGACGAGTACGGTGCCGCCCCCGATGGTGCCCGAGGCGTCGAGACGGGCCGTTCCCTCCACCCGTACTTCCCGGCCCTCGACGCGAATTTCGCCGCCCTGGGCGCCGGTCGCCGCGAGGGCACCGCCCACCCGGACGCTCTCGGACGCCTTCAGGAAAACCCGGCCGCCGTCACCCACCACGGCGGCACCGGCATCCAGGGCGCCGCCGGCATCGATCACGCCGGCATAGAGGCCGATCTTCTTCGCCAGGACCTGGCCCAGGTTTACGACCCGGTTGGCCGGCGCGACAACGTCGAATTCGATGTCGGGATGGTTGAGGTCGATCAGCGAGACGCGCCGGCCCGCGGCCAGCAGCACCTCGCCGTCCGGTGCCGCGATGAGTCCGTTGTTCTCGATCCTCGGCGCCAGGAGGATTATTCGCCCCCCCGGGGCTGCGCGCAATTCGCCCTCGTTGCGGATGGATCCGCCTGCCTGGGCGTCCGCGAAATCGAGCCGGCCGGCACGGAAATCGGCGTCGGAGATGTTCAGCGTCGAGGCCACGAGTCCGGCCACGTCCACGCGCGAGCCCTTGCCGAATATGATGCCGTTCGGATTGACGAGGAAGACGCGGCCGTTCGATTGCAGCGTGCCGAGAATCAACGACGGGTCGCCCCCGGTCACCCGGTTGAGCACCTGGCTCGCCGCGCCGGACTGGACGAAGCGCGTGGTCTCGCCGGTACCGATCGAGAAGGCCTGCCAGTTGATGATGGCGCCGTTCGAATTGGTGATCGTGAGGGTCTTGCCGCTCGTTGCGAAGGTGGCGCTGCCGGCGACGACGGCGGGGTTCAGCGGATTGGCGCCCGCCGGCAGCACGGCCGCGCCGATCGTGCCCAGGACGGCCAGCGTCAGGGGGCGGAGACGCGGGACCGGTGGCCGTCTTCTCATGCGGTATCCGGACTCAGTAGAGCAGCACGAGCATCATGTGGGCCATCCAATCGCCCGCCTTCCGCGAGCCGTCCGGGTCCACCACCCGTGCGAAGTCGGCCTTCAGGAAGGCGCTGCGGCCCGCGGTGAGCCGCATGCCCACTCCGGCGCCGGAAATGCCCTCGCGGACTTGTTCCCCGGGGCGCGCGCCGTTGCGACTGACGCGCCCGAAGTCAAAGAAGCCGACGAAGGTGGCGCGCAACCCGTCGGTGGGCAACCAGCCGGGCGTCTCCAGTTCGACGCTGCCGCGGTGTCCGCGGTCGTTGGCGAGTTCCCGCTCGTTGAAGCCGCGCACCGAGTTGGCCCCGCCGATGCCGAACTGCTCGCCGGGAATCAGCAGGTCCCGGGTTTGCTGCCCCTGCATTTCCCCCTTCAGGTTCCAGTCGGCGAGGCGGGTCGTGGCGGACAGTTCCCACTTCCAGGCGCCGAAATGGGCACGGGCGCCGGGGCGCGCGCCCGGCTGGTTGTAGGCCGCGTCGTTGCCCGAGCTCCCGGAGGAGAGGTTCTGCACGCGGCCTAGCGACCCCTTCCACGAGGTCTCACCCTCGGGACTTCCGACGGCATAGGTCAGCGCGACGGGCATGGAACTCAGGTCCGGGACGAGACTGGCATTGCCTCCGACGGGCACGACGCGGGCCTCGAAGCGTTTGCGGTCCAAGGCGAGGGAGAGCGACTGTTCGTGGCCCTCGATGCGCGGGAGACCGAATCGATAACGCGCACCCTCGGTGCGGCCGCGCCCGGCGATCGCCAGGGTCGGCATGCCCTGGCCGCCCACGGTGCCGGAATCCACGTCGGAACGGCTGTAGGACAGGTCCAGGCTGTCGCCCCGCGCATAGAAGGGTATCCGGTAGCCCAGGTGGACGATATTGACGTCGCTGGGCTTCTCCGGCGAGGTCATGTAGGTCAGGGAGACCGCATGGTCCCGGTCGAAGAGGTTGGCATGCTGCGCGATGAGGCCCAGCCGATGCCGTCCGGTGGCTTCGGTGCCCGAATTGTCCGCCAGGCCGACGATCCGCCAGGGCTTGCCGTCGACCACCTGGACGCGGGCATCCACCTCGCCTTCGGCGTCTCCCCGCGCCAGGGTGATGCGCGTGCGCTTGGCGAAGCTTTCGTTGGCCAGGGCCAGGCTCGCACCCACCCGGTCCATGGGAGGGGGCTCGCCCGCCACCAGGTCGGGCAGGCTGGCGCGGATGTTCTCCGTGGAAAAGTGCTCGTTGCCGCTGATGACGACCTGGCCCAGGCGCGCCTCGACGACCTTGAGCAGGACGATGCCGCCCTCGATTTCCTGTTCCGGCAGTTGGACCCGGACCGCGGGGAAACCCGCCGCCGCGTACAGCCCTTCCACCGCCTCGACGGCCCGGCGCAGGGTGTCGAAATTCTCCTGCTCCCCGATGTAGGGGCGCAAGGCTTCGGCGATCAGCGCGGCGCCCACCAGACTGGCCCCTTCGACGCGGTAATCCCGCACCGGGAATCGGGGACCGTCGCCGGCAAGCACGGGCAGCGCGCAGGCGAGCGCCAGCGCGGGCAGCGCCCATTTCCGGGGCGGCCACCGCGGGGGCGCGGCGGGGCGGCGAGTGGAAGGCGCCAAGGGCGGGACCGTTCGTTAACCAGGGGTTGAATTGTAAGGGGCGGCGGCCATCGATACGAATTTCAGGAAAAAGTATTTAATGCCGCAAATTGTGCCGTTTGCCTATAGTCCGAATGGACTAATCGGCAGCGGATCAAGGTCCGCGTGGCCGGCCGACCGGCGCTGGCGGACGATTGACGGCGGCGATGCCCGCCGCGACGAGCGCGAGGGCGAGCAGGACGGACCAGGTCAGGGGGTCCCCCATGAAGACCACCCCGGCGACCACCCCGAATACGGGGGTCATGAACGAGAATGCGGAGAGCCGGGTCGCCGGATAGTGCTTGACCAGCCAGAACCAGCCCAGGTAGCTGGCCGAGGCCACGACGCAGGTCTGGAACACCAGGCTCGCCGCGACGATGGGCGTGATGTGCACGACGCCCGGTTCCCCGAGGGCCGCTGCGACGAGGGGCAGGACCACGGCCGAGCCGGCCAACTGGTAGAGCAGGGTCTTCTCCGGCGCCGCCCTGGCCAACGGACCGGCCTTGATGACCAGGGTCGTCGCCGCCCAGAACACGGCGGCGGCCAGCATCATCAGGTCGCCGACCCAGGCACGGCCGCCCGGCCGCAGCAGGTTCTCGCCGAAGAGCACGAGCACGCCGGCAAACGCGCAGGCCAGCCCCGCCCATTGGCTGGGCCGCAGGTGCTCGCCCGGAATCATCCGCACGGCGCCGAGGGATACCACGAATGGCGCCGTGTACAGGAAGATCACGCCCCGCGATGCGGTGGTGTATTGCAATGCCCAGTAGATGAACGCGAACTCGGCGGCGAACAGGGCGGCGGCCGTGAGGCCGGCGGCAAGTGTGCCGTCGCGCTCGAACAGGCGCACGCCGCGCCAGGCGGCCCAAAGGCCCACCAGGACGGTGGCGCCGAGGGAGCGCAGGGCGGACTGGGCGACCGGCGACACGCCCGGGATCGCATACTTGATGGCCACCTGCTGGACGCCCCAGATGGTGCAAAGCACGACCATCAGGGCGATGGCCAGGGGGTCCAGGTGGGTGCGCGCGCTCACGTCGCGGCACCGGCCAGATAACGGTCGGCGAACTCGTCCGGCGGGACCGGTCGCCCGAGCAGGAAGCCCTGGATCGCCATTTCGCACACCTCGGGAATGAATTCCCCCAGGACGGCCAGTTGCGATTCGGTCTCGACGCCTTCCGCCACGACGTGCAGCCGCAGGTTCCGCGCCAGCCCGATGATCGTGGCCACCACCGCCCGGTCGTTGCCGCCGGCCGGGTCCGTCGTCCCGAGGCCGTCCACGAAGGACTTGTCGATCTTCAGCGTGTCCACGGGGAGGCGGCGCAGGTAGCTGAGGCTGGAGTACCCGGTGCCGAAGTCGTCGATCGCGAGGCGGCACCCAAGGCCCTTGAGTTCTTCCATGACGAGGCGGGCCTGCTCGCCGCCACCGAGCATCACGCGTTCGGTGATTTCCAGTTCCAGCCGGCTGCCGTCGAGGCCCGTCCTCTCCAGGATGCGCCGGACATCGCCGGCGACCCCGTCCTGGTTGAATCTCGGTGCCGAGAAGTTCACGGCCATGCGGAAACCGGGGTGGCGCGCCTGCCATGCGGCGGCCTGGCGGCAGGCCGCCTCCAGCACCCAGCCGTCGAGGCTCGCGATCAGGCCGCTGCTTTCCGCCACCGGAATGAACTGGCTCGGCGGCACCGGGCCCAGTTCCGGCGAATTCCAGCGCACGAGTGCCTCGGCCCCGACGAGCTTCCGGTCCGGCATCCGGAACACCGGCTGGAAATGCAGGGCCAGCGCCTTCTGCTCGATCGCCTGGCGCAGGCCGACTTCGATGCGCATGTAGGCCACGACCGTCTCGGCCATTTCCCGGACGAAGAACTGGAAACGGCCGCGCCCCCGCTCCTTGGCCCGGTACATGGCCACTTCCGCATGGCGCAGCAATTGCTCGGCGTTGTCGGCGTCGTAGGGGTAGACCGTGATGCCCACGCTCGCCCCGCCGCGATACTCCGAGCCGTTGACCGGCACCGGTTGGCCCAGCTCGGCGACGACCGTCTCGGCGACCCGGGCGAGCTCCTCGGGGCCGCGCCGGTCCGGCAGCAGCAGCGCGAACTCGTCGCCTCCGAGGCGTGCCGCCGTATCGGTTTCGCCCGCGATGTCGGCCAGCCGCTGGCCCACCTGGGCGAGCACCTGGTCGCCCGATGCGTGGCCCAGGGTGTCGTTTACGTTCTTGAAATGGTCCAGGTCGATCAATGCCAGTCCGAGGGCCCGCTGTGTCCGGCGTGCCTGCAGGATGGCCTGGCGCAGCCTGTCCAGGAAGAGGACCCGGTTCGGCAGCCGTGTCAGCGGATCGTAATAGGTCATCCGCTCCATGCCTTCGCGGGCCAGGAGCTGCTCGGTGATGTCGCTGACCACGCCAACGTAATGAAGCCCTTCGTCGCTGCGCGTGCCCTGGATGCGTGCCCATTGCACGTAGATGTCGCCGTTCTTGCGCCGATTGCGGATCTCCCCTTCCCAGCGGCCGGTGTCGAGCAATTGCGCCCACATGGCCTGGTAGAAATCGGGTCCCTGCTGGCCTGATTTCAGGAGCCTCGGGTTCGCGCCCACCAGCTCCTGCTCCGTGTAGCCGGTGGCGGCGCAGTAGGCCTGATTGACGCGCTGGATCGTTCCGTGGCCATCGGTGATGACAATGCCCTGCTGGCTGGTGCGGAACACGGTTTCGGCAAGGCGTCGCTCGCGCTCGCGGCCGCGGCGATCGGTGATGTCCTGGAAGACGATCACTGCCGCGACCCTGTCCGGTCCGGCCGCCGGCCGCAGGCTGAGTTCCACCGGGAATCGTCCCTCGTCCCGCCGCCGGAACTCCGTCTCGCCCGAATAGCCGTTGCCGTCGCGCAAGGCCGCGACGATGGGGCCCTCATTGCGGCCGTCCGTGCCGACATGAAGTCGGTCGTGGAGGGATTGCCCGACCAGTTCTCCGGCGCTCCAGCCGGTGTGGATGCACGCATAGGGGTTGGCGAATACGATCCTGCCGTCCGCGTCGCAGGCGATCATGCCGACCCCGGCCTGTTCCGTCAGGCTCGCGACCAGCCGCCGGCCGGCCTGGGCGCTTTCCCGCTCGCGGCGGTAGTAGCCGGCGGCGACCGCGAGACCGGCCGCCATCAGCGCCGCCAGGGTCACCAGGACTCCCCGGGTGCGCGCCTCCGCCGCTATCTCGGCCCGCACCTGGTCGCGGTTCAGCACGATGAGGCGGTCCAGATCGTCCCGGGCCGGCGACTGGATCAACGCGTGCGTGAGGTTCTCCAGGCGCGGTTGGCGGTGGCGCACGATGGCCGCATGACGGAGCAGGCGGCGCAGATCGTCGGCGACCGCGGCGGACATGTCGTCAGCGAAGGGAGCGAGCCGCCCCATGCGCAGGCCGATCTCCTCCTCGAGTCCGGGTTGGGCCGCCAGGGCCATGCGCATGACCGCTTCCGACAGGTCGGATATCTCGTTGAGGAGCGCCGCCCGGCGCTTCGTCTCCGGATACCGGGTGAACACGTGGTCGTCGTTGCCGGCGAAGTACTGGACCGAGTTGCGGATGACCGCGGCCTCGAACTTGAAGCGCTCGAAATCCTCCTCGCGCAGGCGGCTCGCCCGGTCGTAGGCCCGCCAGGCCTCGGACGACATGGGGTCCGCGTTGCCGTACCGGCGTTGCAGGGCCACGCGCCCGTTGCGCAGGGCGGCCAGGATTTCGTTCGCCCCGTCGTAGTTGTTGAGCAGGCCGTAACGC
This sequence comes from Rhodocyclaceae bacterium, assembly GCA_035331665.1. Taxonomy (GTDB): domain Bacteria; phylum Pseudomonadota; class Gammaproteobacteria; order Burkholderiales; family Rhodocyclaceae; genus JAEUNJ01. The sequence goes on along the minus strand of DAOLKI010000047.1, from coordinate 3,767 downwards.
AACCGGAGGATCGTCTCGTTGAATCGCCATTCGGCGGCGTCGAGGTTCTGCAGGACGGCGGCCGCCCGCTGCAGGCGGGCCTGCTGGTCGCGGGCGTGAAACCATCCGGCGCCGACCGCGAAGATGGCCAGGATCACGCCCGCCAGAAAGCCGACCCGCCGCCGCACGGCCGTCACCGGTTCTCGCCTTGCGCCGCCTCGGGCGGCAGGGTTCCCGACAGGGATTCGAGAAAGGCCACCAGCCGGCCACGCCGCCGCTGGTCCAGGCGGATGCCCAACTGGTAGTGGGCCATCAGATCCACCGCCTCGTCGAGGGTGGCGACGGAACCGTCATGGAAGTAGGGCCCGGTGCGCGCCACATTCCTGAGGCCGGGCACCTTGAAGACGTGGCGGTCCTCCTCCCGCGCTGTCACGTTGAACCGTCCGAGATCGGCCTTTCCGGGGGGGTGCCCCCGGTCGCGGAAGAAATCCCCCATCACCCCGAGCCCCGCATACATGTTGCCGCCCAGGTTGGCGCCCTGGTGGCAGGCCACGCACCCCAGGCTCCTGAACAGTTGCCAACCCTCCGCGGCGTCCGCGGACAGGGCCGTGGCGTCGCCCTGCAGGTGCCGGTCGAAGGGCGCGTCGCGCGTCACGAGGCTGCGTTCGAAGGTGGCGATGGCGTCCTGGATCGCCGGTCCGTCCATGCGGCCGTACAGCCTCCTGAACGCTGCCACGTATTGCGCGTCGCCGGCCAGTTTGGAAAGGACCTGCGGCCAGTTCGAATCCATCTCGATCGGATTGTGTACCGGCCCCGCAGCCTGTTCCACCAGGTCGGCGGCCCGGCCATCCCAGAACTGGCGGAAATTGAGGCCCGCGTTATACACCGTCGGCGTATTCATGTCGCCCGTCTGGCCACGGATCCCCACCGCCCGGGAGCGGCCATCGACACCGCCGCGGGCCAGGTCGTGACAACTCGAACAGGCCACCGTGTCGTCCCCGGAAAGGCGTTTGTCATGAAAGAGACGGCGTCCCAGCGCGACTCTTTCCGGGTCCAGGCCGACAGGGCGGGCAAGTGCCGCCACGGGGCCGTGGACCGCGGCCACCGGGGGGGGCGAGCCCGGCGCGCCTCCGTCGCGCTCCGCCTCGGTCGATTCGGGCGGGGCGACGGCGAAATAGACCAGCAACGCCACGGCACCGATGGCAACGAACGCCAGGGCTATGGGAGAGCCGGGGCGGGATTGGAGCGGCATGATCTTCACAAATTTGTGACAATACCGGGGGAACGGCGGTCGTTCAAGGGCGGCGGACGTCGTGACCCATCGCGGCCCGCGCGGGGCCTTGACGGAGCAGGTCCCGCCAGCCATAGTTGCGCGCCCGTCCTCCGGCAATCCGACTCGCCCGAACCATGAACGCCCCCCGCCGCGATATCGAAGGCCTCGGCCAGGTCTTCACCCCGGAACCGATCGTCCAGCGCCTGCTGGCACTGGCGAAGGGCAAGGGGCGCGCGCTCGAGCCGGCCTGTGGCGACGGTGCCTTCCTGTCGCGATTGCGGGACCGGTTCGCCGACCTGGTGGCCATCGAGCTGGACCCCGCCCACTGCCCGCCCGGCGCCTTGAACGAGGACTTCTTCGCCTACCGGCCCGGCGAGCGGTTCGACACCGTGATCGGCAATCCGCCGTATGTCAAGGCGCGCGACATTCCGCAGAAGACGCGCCTGCGGCTGTCCTCGCAACTGCTCGACGGGCACGCCAACCTCTACCTGCACTTCATCGAGAAATCCGTCCGCCACCTGAAGCCCGGCGGCGAACTGGTCTTCATCACGCCACGGGATTTCCTCAAGGCCACTGGCGCGGCCCGGCTCAACACCTGGCTCTTCGAGCAGGGAACCATCACCGACTTTGAGGACCTGGGCGATGCGCGGGTGTTCGAGGACGTGGTGCCCAACTGCGCGATCTGGCGTTTCGAGAAGGGAAACATGGGCCACCGGCTGAGGGACGGACGGCGCATGGTCCTCGCGGGGGGGCAACTCATGTTCACCCGGGGCATCTACAGCGTGCCGCTGGACTCGGTCTTTGCGGTGAAGGTGGGGGCCGTGTCGGGTGCGGATGCGATCTTCGCCAACCCCGAACTGGGGAATGCCGACTTCGTCTGTTCGCGCACGGCGACGACCGGCGAACTGCGGCGCATGATCTACCTCGACGACACGGCGCCGATCGCCTTTCTGGAGCAGTTCAAGGAGCGACTGCTGGCCCGGCGGGTGGCCCGTTTCGACGAGAACAACTGGTGGAAATGGGGTCGTCGCCACCATCTGTCGGACGCCCCCCGCATCTACGTGAACCAGAAGACCCGCCAGCCGCGGCCCTTCTTCCTCCATGCCTGCCGGGACTACGACGGCTCGGTGCTGGCCTTGTTTCCGCACCGGAAGAACCTGGCAGCCGCGGACCTGGAAAGGTTGGCCGGGTTCCTGAACGACGTGGACTGGTCCGAACTGGGTTTTGTCTGCGACGGGCGTTTCCTGTTTTCCCAGCGCAGCCTCGAGAAGGTGCTGCTGCCGGAGGACTTCGCCGCTTACGCGGCCGGGTGACGGCGCTGGTGTAACATCGTTCCGGGAACGATCCCGGCTTCATGATCAGAGAATGGTACCGCACCTCACGACGGCCCTCACCGGGCCGCTACTGGACCTGGAACGGCGTTTCCTGGCCAACGACACGCGCATCGAGCAATGGCTGCGTGCCCATTGGCAGGAGCACACGCCGCCGTTCTACTGTTCGGTGGACCTGCGCAATGCGGGCTTCAAGCTGGCGCCGGTGGATACCAACCTGTTTCCCGGCGGCTTCAACAACCTGAATCCCGCCTTCCTGCCCCTGTGCGTGCAGGCGGCCATGTCCGCGATAGAGAAGATCTGTCCCGACGCGAAGAACCTGCTGCTGGTGCCCGAAAACCACACGCGCAACCAGTTCTACCTGATGAACGTGGCACGCCTGGCAGGCATCCTGCACCGCACGGGACTCAACGTGCGCATCGGTTCCCTTCTGCCGGACATCACGGCGCCGACCGTCGTGGAGCTGCCCGACGGGCAGGTCCTGACGCTCGAACCGGTAAGGCGCCTGGGCACCGGGGGCGGCCGACTGGGACTCGAAGGTTTCGATCCCTGTGCGGTCCTGCTCAACAACGACCTTTCGGGTGGCGTTCCGGAGGTCCTGCAAGGCCTGAACGAGCAGTTCGTCATCCCGCCCCTGCACGCCGGATGGCATACCCGCCGCAAGACCCGGCATTTTGCCGCCTACCAGGAGGTGGCCACCGCCTTTTCCGAGGCCCTCGGAATCGATCCCTGGCTGATCAATCCCGAATACGAGTATTGCGGCCAGGTGAATTTCCACGAACGCTCCGGCGAGGAATGCCTCGCCGCGAATGTGGATACGCTCCTTTACCGCATCCGCGCCAGATACAAGGAATACGGGATCGACAGCCAGCCCTTCGTCATCGTGAAGGCGGATGCCGGAACCTACGGCATGGGCATCATGACCGTCCGCGATGCCTCCGAGGTCAAGGGCCTCAACCGCCGCCAGCGCAACAAGATGGCGGTGGTCAAGGAAGGGTTGCAGGTGACGGAGGTGATCATCCAGGAGGGCGTGCCGACCTTCGAGACGGTGGACGAAGGCACGGCCGAGCCGGTCGTCTACATGATCGACCGCTATGTGGTCGGCGGCTTCTACCGGGTGAACACGGGCCGCGGCATCGACGAGAACCTCAATGCTCCGGGCATGCATTTCAAGGCCCTGGACT
>DAOLKI010000046.1:0-10936 GCA_035331665.1 Rhodocyclaceae bacterium | reverse complement strand
GACAAGGCGCGCCGCCTGCTCTGGCCGATCAAGCGCAAGTACGGCAACAGGGTGTCGTGGGCCGACCTGATGATCCTCGCCGGCACCCTGGCCTACGAGTCGATGGGCCTCAAGACCTTCGGCTTCGCCTTCGGCCGCGAGGACATCTGGCATCCGGAGAAGGACATCTACTGGGGCTCCGAGAAGGAATGGCTGGCGCCCACCGACAACCCGAACAGCCGCTGGTCCGGCGAGCGCGACCTGGCGAACCCGCTGGCGGCGGTGATGATGGGCCTGATCTACGTGAACCCGGAAGGCGTGGATGGCAAGTCCGACCCGCTCAGGACCGCCCGCGACGTGCGCGTCACCTTCGCGCGCATGGCGATGAACGACGAGGAGACCGTGGCGCTCACCGCCGGCGGCCACACGGTGGGCAAGGCGCACGGCAACGGCAGCGCCGCCGAACTGGGCGCGTCGCCGGAAGGCGCCGGCATCGACGAGCAGGGCCTCGGCTGGAACAACCGGAAGGGCCGTGGCATCGGCGGCGATGCGGTGACCAGCGGCCTCGAAGGCGCCTGGACCACGCACCCGATGAAGTGGAACAGCGGCAAGGGCGGCTACTTCGACCTGCTGCTCGGCTACGAGTGGGAGCTGAAGAAGAGCCCGGCCGGCGCCAACCAGTGGGAGCCGATCGGCATCCGCGAGGAAGACAGGCCGGTCGATGCCGAGAACGCGGCCATCCGGCGCAACCCGATCATGACCGACGCCGACATGGCGATGAAGATGGACCCCGAGTACCGCAGGATCTCCGAGCGCTTCCGTGCCGACCCGAAGGCCTTCGAGGCTGCCTTCGCGCGCGCCTGGTTCAAGCTGACCCACCGCGACATGGGCCCGAAGACCCGCTACTTCGGCCCGGACGTGCCGCCGGAAGACCTGATCTGGCAAGACCCGGTGCCGGCCGGCCGCACGGACTACGACGTGGCCGCGGTGCGGGCCAGGATCGCCGCCAGCGGTCTCTCCGTCGGCGAGATGGTGGCGACCGCCTGGGACTCGGCGCGCACCTTCCGCGGCTCGGATAAACGTGGTGGAGCGAATGGCGCGCGCATCCGCCTGGCGCCGCAAAAGGACTGGGCGGGCAACGAGCCGGCGCGCCTGGCCCGGGTGCTGGCGGTCTACGAGAAGATCGCCGCCGAGACCGGCGCGAGCGTGGCCGACGTGATCGTGCTGGCCGGCAACGTCGGCGTGCAGCGGGCCGCGAAGGCGGCGGGCTTCGAGGTGACGGTGCCCTTCGCGCCGGGCCGCGGCGACGCGACGCAGGCGATGACCGACGCCGATTCCTTCGCGGTGCTGGAACCGCTTGCCGACGGCTTCCGCAACTGGCAGAAGCAGGACTACGCGGTGACGCCCGAGGAACTGTTGCTCGACCGCGCCCAGCTGATGCGCCTCACCGCCTGCGAGATGACGGCGCTGATCGGCGGCCTGCGGGTGATGGGCACCAACCACGGCGGCACGAAGCACGGCGTGTTTACGGACCGCGAGGGTGTCCTGACCAACGACTTCTTCGTGAACCTGACCGACATGGCCTGGACGTGGAAGCCGGCGGGCAGCAACCTGTACGAGATCCGCGAGCGCAGGAGCGGCGCCGTGAAATGGACAGCCACCCGCGTCGACCTGGTTTTCGGCTCGAACGCCGTTCTGCGCGCCTATGCCGAGATCTACGCCCAGGACGACAACCGGCGGAAGTTCGTGGACGATTTCGTCGCCGCCTGGACGAAGGTGATGAACGCGGACCGCTACGACCTGAACTGACGCGTCCGGCCTTCAGGCGGTGTGCCCCCTCGCCATGTCCGGCAACGCGCCGGGCATGGCGCCCCCGCCGGGCCGGGGTGCCGAAGCTTGCTCGCGAGGAAAGGCGCCCCGCGATGCGGGTCGCCGGGGAAGCGTGGAAACGCCTACTTCTTCGCGAAGGGTTGCGGCCGCGGGGGCGCGCCGGAAGAGGGCGGCAGGATTGGCCGCTTGAAGTTCGGCTGGTCGCCGGGCAGGGTCTTCAGGAAGGCGACGACCCCGGCGTTTTCCTCGGGCGTGCACTTCTTGCCGAGCTGGATGCGGATCATGGCGTCCACCGCCTCGGGCAGGGTGTCGGCGGCGCCGTCGTGGCAATCGGGATAGGTCATCCACGTTCGCCAGCGCCGGTGTCCCGAAGTTGCGGCGGTCCGCGACGCTGCCGCCCGCTGCCGGGCCGTCGAGGCCGGGCGCGCAGGCGCGGTCCTCGGACAATCCGTAGGCGGCGACCACGTCGGCGTGTGCCCCTGCGAGCCGCGGGAGTCCTCGCGCCGCGCGGCGCCGATCACGGCCAGGGCCACCGCCGCGAACCTCAGCGACCACCCCGCCGTGCCGAATTGGGCGCGCATCGGCACCCGGCAGGGCGCGAGAAGCGGCGGCCGCGTTCAGCCAGGCGTCCGTTTCGGGCGGCGGTGTTCGTGGCTCCAGAGATACAGGGTGGGTAGGACCAGCAGCGTCAGCAGTGTCGCGGAGATCAGGCCGCCGATGACCACCATCGCCAGCGGGCGCTGGGTTTCCGAACCGATGGCGTGGGACAGGGCCATGGGCAGCAGGCCCAGCATGGCCAGCAGCGCCGTCATCAAGACCGTGCGCAGCCGCCCGAGGGCGCCTTCCACGACCGCCCGCCGCAATGGCATGCCGGCCGAGCGCAACTGGTTGAAGTGGGAGACCATGACGACGCCGTTCAGTACGGCCTGCCCGAACAGGGCGATGAACCCGATGGCCGCCGACACCGACAGGGGAATGCCCGTCAGCAACAGGGCGAAGATGCCGCCGATCAATGCGAATGGAATGTTGGCGACGATCAGCGTTGCGTTCTTCAGGGAACCGAAGGCGTCCACGAGCAGCAGGAAGATGACCAGGATGGAAAGGGGCACCACCCATGACAGGCGTCCCATGGCGCGCTCCTGGTTCTCGAATTCACCGGACCAGGAGATCGTGTAGCCCACCGGCAGCTGCACCTTCTCGTCGACCCGCGCCTTCAGGTCGGCGACGACGCTGCCCATGTCCCGGTCCTTGATGAAGATGCCGACGGCGACCACCCGGCGGCCGTTTTCCCGGGCGATGTTCATCGCACCCGTGACGACCTTGAACTCCGCCAGCTCGTCCAGCGGCAGGAAGGCGCCCCCCGAGGTGCTGACCGGAATGTCCCGGATGCGCGCCAGTTCCCGGTCCGGTTCCGCGAGGCGCAGCGTGACCGAGAAGCGTCGTTCGCCCTCCCAGAGGTAGGTGGTGTCGTGGCCGGCGAGCGCGGTCTCCATCACCGCCTCCACGTCGGCGACGGAAAGGCCGTAGCGGGCGGCCCGGGCCCGGTCGATTTCGATCCGGTATTGGGGCAACTGGCCGTCCCGGTCGATGAAGGCCTTCGTCACGCCGTCGACCTGTTTCGCCTGGGCCAGGATCGCCTGCCCCTTCTCCCGCAGCACGCCCAGGTCGTCGCCGGTGATCTTGACCACGATCTGTCCGTCGATCTGGGAGATCGACTCGAGGACGTTGTCCCGGATGGGCTGCGAGAAGGAGAACTGCAGGCCGGGGATGCGGCCGATGGCCTTTTCCATCTCGGCGAGGATCTTCGCCTTGTCCATGCCCGGGCGCCACTTGTCCTCGTCGTGCAGGTCCACGAGCCCTTCGACCTGGCTGGCGATCTTCGGGTCCGTGCCGTCCTCGGGACGGCCCAGCTTGGTGATGACGCTGTCCACCTCGGGCACGCTGCGCGCCGCATCGCGCACCAGGCGGGCCATGTGCTGGGCCTCCGATATGGACGACGACGGCTCCAGGAAGACGTTCAGCCAGATGGAGCCCTCGTTCAGTTCCGGCAGGAATTCGCTGCCCAGCAGCGGCACGACGGCGAGGCTCGCGGCCAGCGCGGTGACGGCGATGGCCACCACCTTGCGCCGGTGGTCGAGGGCCTTTTCCAGCATCGGGGCGTAAAGGCCCTTGGCCCAGGCCACCAGACGGTTGTCGCCCCGGGGGAGATTGCGCCGCAGGCCCCAGTGGCAGAGCAGGGGAACCAGGGTCAGGGACACCAGCAGCGATGCGATGAGCGCGGACGTGACGGACCACGCCATCGGGGCGAAGATGCGGCCCTCGTGGCGCTGCAGCGTGAAGATGGGAATGTGGGCGGCGATGATGATGAGCATCGAGAACAGGGTAGGTCGTCCCACCTCCACGGCGGCCCGCACGATGTCGTGCTGGCGCGTCCGTTCGTCCCGTGCCTGGTCGCCGTGCGTCAGGTTGTGGAAGATATGCTCGACGATGATGACGGCGCCATCGACGATGATGCCGAAGTCCATGGCGCCCAGGCTCAGCAGGTTGGCCGGGATTCCGACCCAGGTGAGCCCGAGGAAGGTGCCGAGCAGGGACAGCGGGATCACCAGGGCGACGATGGCCGCCGCGCGGAAATTGCCCAGGAACAGCCAGAGGACGGCGCTGACCAGCAAGGCCCCTTCCAGCAGGTTCGAGAAGACCGTCCTCAGCGTCTTGTCGATCAGCCAGGACCGGTCGTAGAAGGGGACGATGCTCACCCCCTTGGGCAGTTGCGAGGCATTGATGAAGGCGATCTTCTCCTTCACCGCCTTGAGGACCTCGGAGGGGTTCTCGCCCTTGCGCATCAGCACCAGGCCATAGACGATGTCGTCGTCCGCATCCTGTCCGGCCACGCCCTGGCGCGGCACCGAGCCGACGGAAACCCGCGCGATGTCCCGCACCAGAACCGGCACGCTGTTCTTCTCCGCCACGACCACGTTCTCGATGTCCTGGGCCGAACGCAGGATGCCGATGCCGCGGATCAGGTATTGCTGGCGGCCGTGCTCCACGTAGCCGCCGCCCGCGTTGGCATTCGACTTCTGCAGGGCCTGCTCCACCTGTTGCAGCGTGATGCGGTAGTCGCGCAGTTTCGCCAGGTCCGGCTGCACCTCGTAGGTCTTGATGGCACCCCCGAAGCTGACCACGTCGGCGACGCCGGGCACCGTCTTCAACTGCCGCTCCATGATCCAGTTCTGCAGCGTCCGTACCTCGTTGGGGGACAGCTGGTCGGCCTTCAGCCGGTAGCGGTAGATTTCCGAGATCGCCGACGTGAGCGCCGCCAGTTCGGGTTTCACGCCGTCGGGCAGGTCCGCCGTCTGCAACCTTTCCATGACCTGGGCGCGGGAGAAGTAATCGCCCGCCTTGTCGTTGAAGGTGACGACGGTGTAGGAGAGCCCGAACTGCGTGTGGGAGAACAGCCGGATGGCATTGGGAATGCCGGAAAGCGCCACCTCGATGGGGATGGTCACCTGCTTCTCCACCTCTTCCGCGGCGCGTCCCGGGTACAGGGTGATGACCGTGACCTGGGTGTCGGAGACATCCGGAAAGGCTTCCACCGGCAGGTTCTTGAAGGCTATGGCGCCGCCCCCGATGAAGAGCAGGGCGCCGAGGACCACGAAGAGCGGCCGGGCGAGGGCGTAGGAGACCAGGCGCTTGATCATCGCCGCGAGGAGCTCATTTCACGGCGGTATTGAGGATCTGCTGGAGGAGCAACGGACCTTCCACCACCACCCGCTCCCCGGCCGCCACTCCCTTCCAGGCGCGCAGGGTGCCGAAGCCGCTTTCCTCGCCTTCGATGCGGCGGCGTTCGAAACGTCCCCCGCCCAGGTCCACGAACACGTAGCGGGTGTCGCCGATGAGCAGCACCGCCGCGGCCGGGAGCCGGGCGTATTCCGGTCGCGGCACCTCCAGGTCGGCGGCCACGAACATCTCGGCCTTCAACCGGCGGTCGTCGTTCGCGAGGCTGCCGCGCACCCGCGCCGTGCGGGTGGCCGGGTCCAGGAAGTCGCCCACGTGTTCGATGCGCCCCCGGAATTCCGCTTCGGGCATGGAGGTCACGCGCACCGCGAAGGCCATGCATGCCTGAATGCCCGCCAGGTGCGTTTCCGGGACGTCCAGATGGACCCACAGGCGCGTCGGGTCGGAAATCACGAAGGGGGCCGCCGTGCCGGGCTGCGCCTGATCGGCGCGCAGTTCCTGGCCCGGGTTGGCGTTCCTCTCGACGACCACGCCCGGGATGGGGGCCCGCAGCACGAACTGCTGGTCCACTCCCGTTCCCTCCCCGAACAGGCGGGCGCGGGCCCGCGTCCGCTCGCGTTCGGCTGCGGCGCGGGCCGCATCCGCCTCCGCCTGCTGCAGGTCCTTCGTGGCGATGATGCCGCGGTCATGGAGCTCGCGGGCCCGGCCGAGAGCCTTCTCGGCGAGGGCGTTGTCGGCCCGTGCGCGCGCGAACTCGGCCTGTGCCTGGCCGAAATCCGGCGACGACAGGACGGCCAGCGGGTCGCCGGCCTTGACCCGCGCACCGGGCTCGGCGAGCAGGCGCACCACGCGTCCTCCCAGCGGAGAGAAGACGCGCACCGTGCGGGCTTCGTCCCAGACCAGGCGCCCGTTCAGCCGGATCTGTTCGCTTTGCCGGAGCGTCACCGGCGCGGCGACGATGGCTGCCAGCTGCGGGCTGTTCGCCGGGAACACGACGACTTCCCCGTCCGCCTTCGCGGTCCCGGCAGGTGAAGCTTCCCTGTCGCCGCCGCAGGCGGAGACGGTCAATGCCGCCACCAGCCAGAGGATGCCCGTTGTGGCGGCGGATCTCATTTGAAATCCCACGCCATCTGGTCCTGCAGCGGAATGTTCCCGGAAGTGGCCGCGCACAGGGCCATGAATCCGCCGACGGGGGGCGGCGGCGCCATGCCTTCGGCGATCAGCCGCGCATTGTCGAAAACATAGTTGAGCCGCGCGAAGCCGCCATAGAGGCGCAGCGCGCGCAGGATCAGCCGCCGGTTGCCGAAGCCCAGCCTCTCCTCGATCAGCGGCACGAGGGCCCGCATGTCGGCCTCGTCCACGACCCGGTAGCGGTCCCCCACCGGCGATACGCCGAGGCCGTCGGCGACTGCCCGGTCGATGTCCTCGAAGCGCGGACTGCAGCTGCCCGCCGACACGTGATAGAGATCGTGGGCCAGGGCGGGCTTGGCGGCCAGGAGGAGCAATGCCTGCGCGCACCAGTCCACGGGGATGAGGTCGATGCGCTCGGACAGGGCGCAGGTGAACGCCTCGAGGGCGCGCCCCATGCGGAACACCCAGTAGATGCTGCCGGAGGGCCGGCAACCCAGCCGGGTGTGGCCCACCACGATGGAGGGGCGCGCGACCACCAGCGGCAGGTTCGGCAGGTCCCGGTGCATGCGCCGTTCGATTTCGGCCTTCGACGCGGTGTAGGGGACCAGGTGCTCCTCCGCCGGCGGCATTGCCCAGGACTCGCCGATCGGCGAGGGCAGGTCAGGGCCGCAGGCCATGGCCGTGCCCACGTGCAGGAAGCGTTGCAGTCCGGGGACCCGGGACATGCGTTCCGCGAAGGCGAAGGTGCCGTCCACGTTGATGGACCAGAGCAGCGGATTATTGGAGAAGGTGGCCAGGGCGGCGCAATTGACGACCGTTCGCACGCCGTCCAGGCGCGGATCGTCGGCGAATTCGCCGACCGCCGACAGGTCGCCGCAAAGGATGGATTCGGGTCCGAGTCGCCGGCGAAGGGCGGCCGGGACCTCGAAACGGTCCAGTACCTCGTGGATTCGCCGCAAGCCCTCGTCCGCGCCCGCCGCGCGCACGAGGAGAAGCAGGCGGTCGGCCGGTCCGCCGGCGAGGGCTTCGGCGAGGACGGCGCCGCCGAGGAATCCGGTGGCGCCCGTGATCAGCATTGTCATGGTTTCCCATCCTGCGCCGTCGGCGCGCTTTCCCATTCGGTGGCCGCCATCCATGCCGCGCGGGCCTTGGCATGGTCGGCCATCGCCGAGACGTAGTCCAACTCGACGGCCCGCCGCGTGCGGCGGGCGTCGAGGAGGTCGGTGAGGCCGGTCGCGCCCCGGCCATAGGCGAATTCGGCGGCCTCGGCGACGCGCCGGGCTTCCGGGAGCACCTCGTCCTCGATGCGGTGCAGCCGGTCGGACGACGCCAGCAGGTCCGTGCAAGCCCGGGCCGTTTCCTCCCGGGCCAGGGCGACGGTCCTCTCCAGCGCCTCGAGGGCTGCGCCGTAATCCGACTCGGCGCGGGCGATCTCGCCCTCGTAACCGTAGCGGGCAAAGATCGGGAAGCTCACGGTGAACCCATAGGTGACGCCCGGCTCGGGCGCGTAGCGTTCCACCTGCGCCGCGACCGTCACGTCACGGGTCTGCAGGCTGCGCGCAAGCTGGCGGTTGCGCTCGGCGGCGGTCAGGCGGGCGTGCGCCGCCTGGACATCGGGCCGCGTCTCGGGGTCGCCGGCGACGGTCGAACCGGTCCCCGGTCGGGGCCACGCATCGATGGCATCGGCTTCCTCGCCGTCCCGCCCGATCAGGTAGGCCAGGGCGCGCCGGGCCTTGACGAGATCGGCCTCCGCCACGCGCAGGTCGTTCGCGGCGCGGGCTGCTTCCACCCGCACCCTGCCCGCTTCCACGGAGGCCACGTCCCCCGACGCAAGACGGGCGGCGGTGGCGGCTTCCGACCGCCGGTAGAGCTGCGCGGTTTCCTCGAGGAGCCTGCGCCGCTCCTGGGCGGCCTTCAGGTCGAAGTAGGCCTGATGCACGAGCAGGCGCTGCTGGCGGCGTACGTCGGCACCGTCGGAGACGGCCGCCTGGGCCTGCGCCTGGGCGGTGTCGCGGCGCAGCGTGCGCCTGTCGCCCCGCTCGACCAGCTGGCTGACCGCCAGCGTCTGGTCGATGCGCTTGTCCTTGAGGCTGCCGCTGCCGACGCCGGTGCGCGGACTGATGCTGACCCCCGAGTAGCTCAGGGTCGGATTGGGGGCCTGGCCGGCGATGGCGACACCGGCCTGGGCGGCTTCCACGGCCCGATCGGCGGCGCGGATCTCCCGGTTCGCCGGTAACAGTCGTTCGGCATCGGCCAGCCGAAGCGGAACGGGGTCGGCCCGGCAGAGGCCGGCGAGGGCGAACAGGAGCCAGAGGGCGGGATGTTTCACGGACGGGGTCGCGAGGCGGCGGCCGCTGCGGGGGCGCCGGGTCGGGTGCTGAAACAGGGGCCGCAAAGGTATCGCGGAATCCCTGTCACCGTCCTGACAACGGTGCGTCGCGGCCCCCGGGGAAGCGGACCCGGAACCGGGTTCCCCGTCCGGTCGGGCCGGTACTCAGATCGACTGTCGCGGCATGGCGTTCCGCCACTTCCTTGACGACGGCGAGCCCCAGGCCACTGCCTTCGCCGAGGGTCCCCGCCGGCCGGAAGAACCGCTCGAAGATCTTTTCGCGCCCCGCCTCCGGAATGCCGGGGCCGTCGTCCTCGACCTCGACGAAAGGCCCGCCGTCCTCGGCGAGCCCGCAACGGACGGTCACGTGGCCCAGTCGCTGGGTGTAGCGGATCGCGTTGTCGACGAGATTTTCCAGCATCTCGCGCAGCAGCCATTCGGACCCGGTGATCCTGGCCTCGGCCGGTTCGAATCCGAGGTCGATCTCCTTGGCAAGCGCCGCGTCGTACCAGCGGGAGGCGCCATCGTCCAGCAGGTCCGCCAGATTGACCTTCCGCCATTCGTGGGCCAGGTTGGCCTCCGGCCCGGAACGGGCCAGGGCGAGCAACTGATGGGCCAGATGGGCCACGCGATAGGAGGCGTCGCGCAGATTCAGAATGCGGTCGCGGTGTTCCGGAGGCAGTTCGGCAGCGGCCAGGTCGAGCTGGGTTTGCAAGGCGGACAGCGGCGTCTTCAATTGATGCGCGGCATTGGCGAGAAAGCCTTGCTGGGCGGCCGACGCAGCCCGCAAGTCGGTGATCAGGTCGTCGATGGCGCGGATCAGGGGTACCGCCTCCCGGGGCACGTCGGTGGCGGGCAGGGGGCTGAGGTCGTGGGGGGCGCGCCGGGCGATATCCCTACCCAGGTGGTCGAGGGGGGCCAAGCCCTGGCGCACGCCCAGGTACACGACGAGGAGCGTCGCGACGAGGCCGAGCAGGTTGGGCAGGATCATGGCCGTGAAGATGCGGGACGCCGTCCTTTCCCGGCGGTGCAGCGGCTCGGCCACGGCGATCGCCGCCGGTCCCGACGGCGTGTCTACGCGCAGGCTGGCCTTGCGGATCTTCTGCCCACGCATTTCCCCGTCGGTGAGCACGGGTTCGCCCAGCGGGGCGGCGGCTTCGGGGTGCAGGTCCGCGTCGCCGACGAGCAGTTCCCCCGCCGGGCCGAAGACGGCAAAGAACTCGGGCGCCGCGCTGTCCTTGCGCAGTACGGTCATCGCGGCCACCGGCAGATCGACTTCGAGGGCCACGCCGGCCCTGATCTGCCGGGAGATCGCCAGGGCATCGTCGGCGATGGCTGTGTCGAACGCTTCCTGCGCCGGCTGGTAGGCGATGTTGTAGTCGACGAACAGGCTCGGCACCAGCATGCCGAGCAGCGGGATGAGCAGGAAGGCCAGCAGGCGCTGCCGCAGGGCCCGCGGTGGCCGGTTATGCCTATGGAATTTCATCGAGGCGGTAGCCGATGCCGCGGATCGTGCGGATCGCAACGCCCGCGTCCTGCAGTTTGCCGCGCAGACGGGATACATAGAGTTCGACGGCGTTGGGCGTCAGTTCGTTGTCCCACCGGCTGAGGCTCTCCGCCATCTTCTGTTTGGAAAGCACCTTCGGCGTGGCCAGCATCAACTGCTGCAGGATCTCCCATTCCCGGCCGGTCAGATCCAGGGGCTTGCCGTCGGTCTCCGCCGTGCGGCGGGTCAGGTCCAGGCGGAGCCGCCCGGCCACCAATTCCGAGGACGCGGCCGAACGGCTGCGCCGGATCAATGCCCGTGCCCGGGCCAGCAGTTCCGGCAACTGGAAGGGTTTGGCGATGTAGTCGTCGGCTCCCAGGTCCAGGCCGATCACCCGGTCGTCCAGACCGTCCCGCGCCGTCACGACCAGGATGGGCAGGCCAATG
>DAOLKI010000045.1:4417-10946 GCA_035331665.1 Rhodocyclaceae bacterium | reverse complement strand
CTTGCCTTTCACATTGCTCATGGCGGTCTCCTCAGGCGGCTTTCAGGGTCAGACGACCCGCGATGATTTCCTCGGCGAACATCTCGGCGGTGCGCGCGGCGGCGGCGGTCATGATGTCCAGGTTGCCGGCGTACTTCGGGAGAAAATCGCCCAGCCCCTCGACCTCCATGAACACGGACACGCGCTTGCCGTCGAACACGGGGCCGTTGACCAGCTTGTAGCCCGGTACGTACTTCTGCACTTCCTTGATCATGGCGTGGATCGATGCGGTGATCTTCGCCTGGTCGGGCTCCGTCTCGGTCAGGCAATGCACGGTATCGCGCATGATCAGCGGCGGCTCGGCGGGGTTGATGATGATGATGGCCTTGCCCTTCTTGGCGCCGCCGACGCGCTCCACGGCTCCCGCCGTCGTGCGGGTGAACTCGTCGATGTTCTTGCGCGTGCCCGGCCCGGCGGACTTGGAGGACACGGTGGCGATGATCTCGCCATAGGCCACGGGCTGCACGCGGGAGATCGCCGCCACCATGGGAATGGTGGCCTGGCCCCCGCAGGTGACCATGTTCACGTTCATCTCGCCCTTGCCCACGTGGTCGACCAGATTCACCGGCGGCACGCAATAGGGGCCGATGGCGGCCGGCGTCAGGTCGATCATCAGCACGCCCAGTTCATTCACCTTGCGGCTGTTTTCCGCGTGCACGTAAGCGGAAGTCGCATCGAAGGCGATCTGGATGCCGTCCGTCTTGATGTGCGGCACCAACCCGTCGATGCCCTGATCGGTGGTCTTCAGGCCCATGTCCCGGGCACGCTTCAAGCCCTCGGACGTGGGGTCGACGCCGACCATCCAGACCGGCTCGAGCACGGGACTGCGCTTCAGCTTGTACAGCAGGTCGGTGCCGATGTTGCCCGGCCCGATCAGGGCACACTTGATCTTGTTCATCGATTGCTTCCTTTTCAGTTGGTGGTGTGCTTGCCGGCGGTCCAGCCGGTAGCGCCCAGATGCGTTTGTCCGACCGACAACGGCTCGGCTTCCAGCGTCGTCGCGAGCGAATCGTTCCAGCGATTGAAGAAGCCGAACAGCGCGACGACCCCGAGGATCTCGACGATCTGGCCTTCGCTCCAATGCACGCGCAGCGCGGCGAACGACTCGTCCGTGACATCGTTCGGCTGGCTTGCGGCAGCAAGGGCGAAGTCCAGCGCGACGCGCTCGGCTTCCGTGTAGAGCGGGCTGGTGCGGTATTCGGCGATGGCCGCCAGCTTTGCCGGATCGATGCCGTGCCGCATCGCACTGGTACCGGTATGCGCCCTGCAATACATGCAGCCGGCAGCCATGCTCGCCACGTGGCCGATGAGGCGCTTGAGGCCCAGGTCGACCTCGCCCTTCGGGTCATAGACGCCGCGGCTCAGTGCAATCAGGCCCTTCGTCAGGGCCGGCCGGCGCTGCATGGTCAGCAGGCTGTTCGGCACGAAACCCAGCGTCCTCTCGAAAAACGCGAAGTCTTCCGCCAGTTCCTTGTTCGTGTCCGCAGGCAGGGGGGCAAGTCGCGCCATGGCGTGTCCTCAGATGAACTTCACCGAACAGGCGCCGATGCCGCCGATCGTGCAGCGCAGGAAGTCGCCGCGCTGGATGGGAATCATGGGACCCAGGGAACCCGAGAGGACGATCTCGCCGGCCTTCAGGGGAATGCCCAGGCGGCCCAGCGTGTTGGCCAGCCAGACCATGGCGTTGACCGGGTTGCCGAGGGTCGCAGCGCCGGCGCCGGTGCACGCGATGTCGCCGTTCTTTTCGAGCACCATGCCGCAGGTGGCGAGGTCCACCTGGCGCGGGTCCACCAGCCGGTCGCCGAGGACGAAGACGCCGCAGGAGGCGTTGTCGGAAACCGTGTCCTGGATCTTGATCTTCCAGTCCCGGATGCGGCTGTCCACGATCTCGAAGCAGGTCATCACCCCTTCGGTGGCCGCCAGCACGTCGGAGACGCCGACGCCGGGCCCCATCAGGTCCTTCTTCATCAGGAAGGCGATCTCCCCCTCGGCCTTGGGCTGGATCAGGGTGTCCATGGGGACGGCCTCGCCCTCGTTGTAGATCATGCCGTCCAGCATGTAGCCGAAGTCCGGCTGGCGCACGCCGAGCAGGTTCATGACGGCGGCACTGGTGACGCCGATCTTCTTGCCCACCACCTTCTCGCCCTTCTCCAGGCGCCGGGCCAGCATGCGCTGCTGGATATGGTAGGCGTCCTCGATGGTGATGTCGGGATGGCGGCTGGTCAGGGGATCCACCACCTGGCGCGAGGTCAGGGCCCCGTAGAGCTCGTCGCCGAGCGTTTCGATGAGTTTCTGGTCCATGGCGTCTCCGGGGTTCAGAGCTTGATGCAGACGTTCTTGAGTTCGGTGTAGAACTCGAGGGAGTGCACTCCGCCCTCGCGGCCTATGCCCGACTGCTTGGCACCGCCGAAGGCCGTGCGCAGGTCGCGCAGGAACCAGGAGTTCACCCAGGCGAGACCCACCTCCATCTTCTGCGCCACGCGGTGGGCGCGGGAGACGTTCTGAGTCCAGATGGCGGTGGCGAGGCCGTACTCGTTGTCGTTGGCCTTGGCCAGCACTTCCTCTTCCGTGTCGAACGGGGCGATGTGGCAACAGGGGCCGAAGATCTCCTCCTTCATGATGCGGGCGTTCTCGGGCAGTCCGGTCCAGATGGTGGGCTGGATCCAGCAGCCGTCCGCCAGTTCGCCCGGCATGGAGGGCACGCCGCCGCCGGTGACGATGGTGGCGCCCTCGTCCTTGGCGATCTTGTAGTAGGAAAGCACCTTGTTCTGGTGCTCCTTGCTGATCAGCGGTCCGATGCCAGTGGCCTTGTCCTCGGGAACGCCCGGCTTCAGGGCCTCCGCGCCGGCCTTCAAGGCGGCGACGAACCTGTCGAAGATGGGCCGTTCCACATAGACCCGCTCCGTGCCCAGGCAGACCTGGCCGCAATTGACGAAGGCGGAACGCAGGGTGCCCTCGATGGCCGCCTCGAAATCACAGTCGGCGAAGACGATGGCGGCGTTCTTGCCGCCCATTTCCAAGGAGACCGGACGGGCGCCGGTGGCCGCCGCCTTCATGATGACTTCGCCGGTGCGCGTCTCGCCAGTGAAGGTGATGGCGTCCACTTTCGGATGGGTGGTGACGAATTCGCCGGCCGAATTGGGACCGAAGCCGTGGACCACGTTGTAGACGCCCTTGGGCACGCCGACCTTGTTCATCACCTCGCCGAGCAGCGTGGCGGTCTGGGGCGTTTCTTCCGAGGGCTTGACGACGACGGTGTTGCCGCAGGCGAGCGCCGGGCCGACCTTCCAGGTCATCAGCAGCAGGGGCAGGTTCCAGGGGCAGATGACCCCGACCACGCCCACCGGCTTGCGGTAGCCGTAGTTGATGGCGCCCTTGCCGTCCGGAGTGGCCATCTCGAAGAACTCCGTGGGCACGTTCTTGATGACATCGGCGAAGATCTTGAAATTGGCGGCGCCGCGCGGGATGTCCACGTGGGAGGCCAGGCTGCGCGGCTTGCCTGTGTCGGCGCACTCCGCCTCGAGGAACTCGTCGAAGCGGTTGTTGATCTCGTTGGCCACGGCATAGAGCATGTCCACCCGCTCGACCACGGTCATCTTGCCCCAGGGGCCCGTCAACGCCGCGTTGGCGGCCATCACCGCGGCATCGACCTCGGCCTTGGTCGCCTCGGCGACGGTGGCGATCACCTGGTTGGTCAGGGGAGAGCGCTTGTCGAAGTTCTTGCCGGCTCCGACGAACTCGCCGTTGATGAAGTTCAGGATGCGTTTCATGGGGTCCTCTGTGAGCTTGTATTCGCGAAATCTGGGCAGGTTGGCGCGTCAGGCACCCAGGCCGACCGCTTGCAGGCCGGCCTGGGCGATTTCCTCGTCCTGGGATTCGGAGGCACCGGAGACGCCGATGCCGCCGATCCACTCGGCCTCGCCCGGAATGCGGATGGGCAGGCCGCCGCCGAAGACGATCAGGCGCGGCTGGGCCGAGAATCCGAATTTCATGCCGTCGTCGTGGCCGATGGCGCCCATCCAGGCCTTGGTCGGGAAGCCGAAGCTGGCCGCCGTGTAGGCCTTGTCGATGGCGAGGTCGATGGAATGGATGAAGGCGCCGGGCATGCGCAGGAAGGCCATCAGGTTGCCGCCCCGGTCAACCACGGCGACGTTGACCCGCACGCCCATGGATTCGGCCTTCTCGACGGCGGCGCGGGCTGCGGCGTGGGCGGCTTCCCAATCGATGATCTTCTGGTCAACGGTGGTCTTCATGCCCCATCTCCTCCGGAAAGGTTGCAACGATATAGCAGTTCAATCTCGACGTCAATAGAAATTCTCGAGATTTTTGGGGTCCTGGAAGAAAAAGGGGGAAGCGCCCGCGGGCCCCTCCCCCTTCCCGTCCTTCAACTCGCTGCGCAGGCCTCAGGTCACCACGGACAGGAAGCGCTCGTTGAGCTTGCGGTCGTGGTAGAAGACGCCGGCGCCGACTTCGTCCCAGGTCCAGGTGACCGGTTGCATGTCCGGGTACCACTGGTAGCCGCCGCAGAAGGTCTCCATCCGGTTACCCGAAGGATCGAAGAAGTAGATGGTGGTGCCGCGGGTGACGCCGTGCCGGGTGGGACCGATGTCGATGGACACCCGGTTCATGGACATCAGGTCGGCGGCGCGCAGCACCCGCTCCCAGGAATCCAGCAGGAAGGAGACGTGGTGCAGCTTGCCGTCCTCGGCATGGCGGACCATGGCGATGTCGTGGGCCTTGGTCGAGCAGGTCAGCCAGGTGGCCAGGTCGGTGACGCCGTCCTCCAGCTTGACGCGCTCGACCAGGCTGAAGCCCAGCACGTCCTCGAAGATCTTCCGGTTGCCGTCGATGTCGCCGCCGTAGATCAGGCAGTGGTCCATGCGGATGGGGGCAATGCCCTTTTCCGCGTCGGGCGTCCAGGCCTCCGGGTTCACGTAGGGCATGCCGTTGCCGACGTCCTTCTTCTCGGCATAGAGCTCGATGACGTGTCCGGTCGGCACCTTGAAGCGCACGCGCTCGCCGGTTTCCAGCATCTCGCCGGCCGGCATGCGCTCGGTGGTGACGCCATAGGCCTTCAGGTCCGATTCCAGCCTGTCCAGGGTCGCCTTGTCGCGCACTTTGAAGCCGAAAGCGTCGAGGCCCGCCCGGTCCGCCTTGCGGATCACGAAGCTGTTGTGGTCCCGTTCGTCCCAGCACTTGAAATAGACCCGACCGCTCTTGTCCCGGCCGGTTTCCTTGAGGCCCATCACGCGGCCGTAGAAATCGACGGACTCCTCCAGGTCGAGCACCCGCACCACCGCATGGCCGGGGCGCAGCACGCCAGTCATTGCCATCTTGTAATCTCCTTCTCCATTGGATTGAACTGCTACTCAGCGATTGCCGCGTTGACGTCGCGGCAGACGTTTTTCTTCATCTTTCCGAGCACGCGCAGGGTCACGTCGCTGGTCGGCTTGACCCGGCAGGCCAGCACCTTGTGGGCGACCTCCTCCTCCTCGCTCACGTGGTCCCGGCTCATGACCCGCTTGCTGTAGGTCCCGGCGACGATCTCCACCTTGCAGACACCGCAGCCGCCGCCGCGACAACCCACGGGGATGCCCTTCTTGGCCAGGGCCTCCATGCCCTCCAGCAGCGTCTTGTAGTCCGGGCAACGGTAGGTTTCCCCGGTGTCTTCGATCGTAACGGTGAAGGCAGCCATGCTCAACCTTGTCGATGTCGCGGGATTTCGCTCAGATCTTCTTGAACAACGGGCTGCGCACCTGTTGCGCGTCCGCCGCCGAGAAGAACTTCTCCGTGTAGATGTCGCGCTCGAAGAGCCGTCCCTGCATCAGGGTCGTGATGCAGGCGTCGATCATCACCGGGGGGCCGCACAGGTAGGCCTTGCGGCCCCGGAAATCGTTGTCGAAATGGGCCTTCGCGGCCTCGTGGACGAATCCACGGAATCCCGCCCACTCGGACCCGGCGGGTTCGTCGGACAGGGCCGGGACGTAGGTGAAGTTCGGGTAGTTGGCGGCCAGCGCCAGGAAGTCCTCGTGGTAGTACAGCTCGGCCCGGTTGCGGGCGCCGTAGCAGAGCGTGATCGGCTTGCCGAAGCCCTCCTCGAGCAGGTCCAGGATCATGGACCGGGGGCTCGAGAGGCCCGACCCGCCGGCGAAGAAGATCAGCGGCACGTCGGCCGACTTGCGCACGAAGAAGCGGCCGTACGGGCCCGAGATGCGGATCTCGTCGCCGACCGCGAGGCGCTCGTGGATCCAGGTGGTGGCCGCACCGCCCGGGACGAGCCGGATGTTGAGTTCAGCCTCACGCCGGTTCGACGGCGCGTTGGCCAGGGAAAACGCCCGCGACTGGGATTGGCCCGGCACGTGCAGATTGATGTACTGGCCCGCCTGGAAATCCAGGTCGTGGTCCAGGGCGATGAAGACGCCCTTGATGGTAGGCGTCAGGTTCTCGATCCGCGACACACGGCCGGTGAAGTCCCGGACCGGGATCACCC
>DAOLKI010000045.1:0-4317 GCA_035331665.1 Rhodocyclaceae bacterium | reverse complement strand
GTCAGGTTCTCGATCCGCGACACACGGCCGGTGAAGTCCCGGACCGGGATCACCCGGGCGTCCGGCTCCTCGTCCACCTCCGCCTCGATCACGGCATCCGATTGCAGGGTGGCGCAGCAGGCGAGGCACTTGCCCTCCTCCCGCTCGTAATCCATCAGGGCGAATGTGGTCGCTTCGCCGTGTTCGAATTCGCCGTCGAGCACCTGCACGCGGCAGGTGGAACACAGCCCGTGGCAGCAGGCATGGGGCAGGTAGATGCCGGCGCGCAACGAGGCGTCGAGGATGGTCTGGCCCTCCTCCACCTCGATGGTCTGGCCCAGCGGCTCGATGGTCAGTTGGTAGCTCATGGTGTCGTTTGCATTCATTGGGCGGGGAGACCGGGGCCTCCCCGCCTTGCTTCACGGCTTGCTTAGTGGCAGCTGCCCTTC
The DNA here is from genome assembly GCA_035331665.1 of Rhodocyclaceae bacterium. Lineage (GTDB taxonomy): Bacteria > Pseudomonadota > Gammaproteobacteria > Burkholderiales > Rhodocyclaceae > JAEUNJ01. The sequence continues at coordinate 3,889 of DAOLKI010000045.1, read as the reverse complement.
AGGCCGGTAAGGCCGGGGGTGCGGAAACGGATCACGTCCTTGTGCTTCAGGCCGTTGTCGGCCAGGCTCTTGGTGTAATCCGGCTTCCAGGGCTTGCCCGACTTGAACCACTCGGCCTTGTCCCAGTCGATCTTCGCGAAGTCCGGGTGGTAGCCATAGATGTCCGCGAAGGGACCGCGCAGCATGTCGCCGAAAACCAGGTTCGGCGGAAACGGCACGCAGTAGGGCGCGCACATCATCAGGTGGTCCTCCCAGCCGAAGTACAGCAGAGGCGCCGGGAACTTGTCCGCCGAATCCATCGGCGCGAAATCGTACTTTCCGATTGCAGCAGTCGTCATGGTTTCCTCCTCACATGTTCCCGGTGGACATCGCTTTCCACTTCTCGAAGTTGTTCTTGTCCTCCGAGCCCTTGCCGAATTCGATGCCGTTGAAGTCGAAGTTGTCGCGGCCGATGTTCATGTTGTAGTACTGCAGCACGGCGATCAGCGGGTCGAACCCCGGCGCGGTCGGATCGGTCCCGGGCAGGAAGCAGTTGCCCTGGTAGATCTGGTGCACCGGCAGCCAGGACTGGATGTACTTCTCCGGCTCGTTGTCGAAGATCTCCTTGCAGCCGTCGGAGCAGGTGTGGTACTTCTCGCCCTTGTATTCCGACTCCCGGTAGCAGATCTTCGTGGGATCGCCCGGCTCGGTGAAGAACATCGGGATCTGGCAGGTCTGGCAGAGCATGGGCAGGGTCTTGCTGTAGTAGCGGTTGCCCTTCTCGGCCTGCTCCGTGTAGTGCTCCCACAACGGGCGGTACAGCTTGTCGAAGCTGTTCGGGTACTTGGCGGACAGCCAGTCCATGTCCTCCTTGGACGGGGTCCAGGTGTGGAAGGGGGCGGCGGCGCCGTAGTTGTAGAACACGTTCCAGGCCTGGTGGGACAGGTAGTCCTTGTCCTCGCAAGCCTGCTTCCAGCCCTTGGGCACGCGGATGCCGTAGCGGGCCAGGTCGGCGAACAGGGCGCCGCCGTTCTCCTCGGCGTAGATCTCCCAGGCCTCCTTCCAGCTCATGACGCGCTTCGGCAGCATGTAGTCCATCATCATGGCGACCAGGGTCAGGACGCGGTAGCCGCGCCAGAACCACTTGTCGATCCAGCGCTGGACGATGGGCACGTTGTCCGGGTCCTGCTCGAGGATGAACTTGATCATCTCGAGGCCCAGGGTCATGTGCCGCGACTCGTCGGACTGGGCCGAGAAGCCGAAGGCCATGGCGCCCATGTCGCCGTTGTAGGCGGCACCGGAGATGAAGGGCACGAACAGCAGGTTGGTCAGGACGTACTCGAAGGCGAAGCCGATCGCGATCATGTACTCGAACGGCCCGGCCGTGACGGCGTCGTCGAAGAAGGACTTGGGCACCGACAGGTACCAGACGCGGTCGTGCATGTGCTGCCAGTCGTGGAAGCCGTTGTAGTGCTTGTTGTAGACCGACATCGAGTGGATCTGGGTCTGGGCGTGGCGGATCTCGTCCAGGGACTGCATCAGGCAGGCCACCCGCGCCCCGGCGCCGGGGAAGGAGCGGCCGACGTGGGCGAAGCCCCGGTGGGCCATGTACTCCAGCGGCGAGACGCCGGTCAGGAACAGCTTCAGGGTGTTGATGTAGCGCGCGTCGGTGACGCCCAGGTGCCCGTTGTTCTGGGCGAAGGCGTCCATGATCGCGTAGAGCTTGCGCTCCTTCTCGGCCTGGTACTTCCAGTAGCCGTCCATGGTCAGGCGGAAGGGATCCTCCCACTTGGACCAGTCGTGGATCTTGATCCCTTCGTAGCTGACGTAAGGGAACACCTTGTCCATGGGCTGGTAGGTGGTGTCCCAGTGCAGGTCGCGCGTGAGCGCCGCGTAGCGCTCCTTCAGGCCGAGTTTCTTGGCTGGCATATCCATGAGTGTGGTCTCCTGATCCTCAGTGTTTCCAGGCAAGGACGAACTGGTCGTCGTCCTCGTCGATGTTTCCCGACAGGGTGATCAGATGCACGTGCATTTCCTGCAGGTCGAAGTCGCGGCCGAGCTTTTCCTCGACGGTGGCACGCTTGACGACCAGGCGGCCATCGGCGTTCACCTTGACCATGCCCGGCTGCTCGTCGATCTGGGCGGCGGGGTTGTCCTGCATGATGGCCTCGACGATGGCGCGGACCTCGTCCGTGCGCTGGAAGGCGATGAATACGGTAGACATGTCTTCTCCTCTCAGACCGACAGACCGGCCTTGGCGCAGCGGGCCTTGAACTGGGTCATCGCCTCCTCCATGGCACCGGCGGCGGCGTCGCCCAGGGCCATCGCGACGACGGGTTGCAGGGCCTTGGCGGCACGGGCGGTCCAGGCCCTGGTCCAGGCCTCCAGCTGGGCCTTGTTCTCGGCGGATTCGGCGGCAGCCGTCTTGATCGTGGCATCCACCCACTTGGAGGCATCGACGAACCAGTCGGCCTGGAAGCGCGTCAGCATGGACACCGTGGGGCCGGCCTGGCTGGTCAGATGGTCGTCCACGCGCTTGAAGAGCAGCGGGAACATCAGGCCATCCAGGGCCAGGTTCTGGGCCACGTAGAGCTCGAACCAGTCGGAAAGCACGAAGGTATCCTCGACGTAGCGGCGCAGTTCCTGCCAGGCGGGGGCGTTCAGCCAGGCGTTCTTGGCGGCGGCCAGGTCGTCCGGACCGCCGAGCAGCAGGCCCAGGCGCGACAGGTACTGGGCGGAGCCCAGCCGGTCCATGCCCTGGAACTGGGCGGGCGCCGTGATGGCGGTACCGAAGCCGTAGGCGCAGATGGAGGCGTTGTTCATGTTGGCGCCCCACTCCACGTGGCGCAGCGGCACGTAGAGTTCGAGGGCCAGCTTGCGGACGGCGGCGGACAGGTTGGAGGCGAGACCCCGGGACTCGACGAACTCGATGTCGCCCTCGGCGGTTTCCTGCAGCCGGGCACGCGCCTGGGTCCAGGAGCCGTAGTAGAACTGGCGCGGATCCTTGAACGCGTACCAGTCCTTCATCTTGATGGCGGTGCGCGTCTCGTCGAATATCTTGTGCGCCGGATCCCAGGTCGGCCGGTAGTGGTAGTTGGTCTTCGCCTGGACGTCCAACGTGCCTTCCTGGTAGCGGCTGGCCGGCTTGTCGCCCCCCAGCCGCTTGGCCACGTGATCGAACGTCTGCCGCAGCGGGGTGATGCTGACGGTCCGCAGATCAATTTGCATCGAGCTTCCTCCTTGGTGGTCCGGCCCCGCAGGCCGGGTTGTGTAAAGCGTCCTACTTGAAACGCTGGTGCGTCGCGTCGCGCAGGCTCCAGCGCCACTCCGCGTCCTCGTCGCCCAATTTCAGCCTCCCCTTGTCGTCGATGAAGGTGACCTTGTTGGCGGCACAGAACTCGTCGAAGGCCGGCGCGGCCATGATCAGTTCCACGAACAGCTCGGGCTCGCCGATCGCGAACTCGAACTCGACGAGGCCGTTCTCCCTCAGTTCCGTGACGCGCACGAACTTGCGGGTGGTGTCGAAAGGCTTCTCCTCACTCATGGTCCTGGCTCCCGGCGGCAACGGTGGAGCCGCCATAGCCAGAGCCGTGCCAGGCGACGCAAGCCCTTGTATCGACGTCGATAGACCTGTTTTTCCGCCGCCCGCGCCGGCGCGACCTATACTTCAGACGTCAATCAATTGATGAACTGATCAAGTGTCAATTGATCAAATCATCAGGATGCACCGCAACAAGACACGGGATTCTGAGGTATTCCCGGGGCCTGGAGGGCAGAGGGGCCTGGCCCGGGGATTGCTCTAGAATCCGCCCGCCGACCAGGGCGCCGGGACCGTACCCGGCCGGACGAAGGCGGGCGAGGAGACCACCCGAACCATGGGTATCAAATACCCCCAGAACGACGACCTGCG
>DAOLKI010000044.1:0-10990 GCA_035331665.1 Rhodocyclaceae bacterium | reverse complement strand
CAGGGCCTCCAGCAAGGCGACGCGCCCGGCGGCGTCCCGGGCCGCCGCGATCCGGCCGCGCTCCAGCGCGATCCGCTCCACGGCGACGCGGCGGGCGGCAAGATCGACACCGCCTCCGTCCACGCCCAGCCGGCCCAGGGCGAAAAGGGGCTGCTTGCCGCTGGCCAGGCGCAGGCCGTCCGCCGTCAGGGCGAATTTCTCCGCCACCATCGCGGGCGGCCCGTCGCCGAACTCGGCCTTCGCGGCGAAGGACAGCGCCAGCTTGTCCAGGTCGGCGGCGAGGGGCGCGGCGAAGCCTTCGTCGGTCAGATGCAGCGCGAGACCGTCGAGGGCGAAACGGGCCAGTTCGAGTTTCCACGCAGGGCCGTCGGCCTTGGGCGACTTGTCGGGCCGCGCGGCTGCGGAAGCGCGCAACCAATCCTGCAGGTCCAGGCGGCCGTCGGCGCGGCGCCGCAGGTCCAGGCGGCCGCCCGCCAGAACGAGTTCCCCGATCGCGAGGGTCCGGCCGGCGAGATCGAAGCGGCCGTCCTTCAGTTCGATCCGCTGCAGTGCGACGGCGGGCGAGGCGGCCTGATCGCCCTGCAGCGCGAGACCTTCCAGCCCGGCCGACAACTGGTCGATCCGCAGGTCCGCCTTGCCCTTTGCGTAGGCCGCCTGGTAGGCGAGGGACAGCCGGGCCATGCCTTCCGGCGGTGCAATGCGCAGATGGCGCTGGAAGTATGGGGCGAGCCGCGCCAGGGCCACCTGGGTCACGGCGAGCTCGCCGGATGCGGCGATCGGATTGAGGCTGGCCTGTCCCTGCCATTCGACGCGGGCCCCGAACGCCGTCGTGGCCGTGAGGCGATAACGGCCGCGGTCGTCGGGGAGGCTGGACAAGTCCGCGAGCTCGATGTCCAGGGGCTCCACCTTGGTCTCGAAAGCCGGGGAGACCGTGCGGTCGGCGAAGGCCACGTGGCCGCCCGAGACGGCGAGCGCGTCGATGTCGAAGCGGGGCAGCGGCTCGTCGGGCTTTTCCTCCTTGGGTTTCAGGGCATCCAGGAAGGCGCTCCAGTTGAGGCGCCCCTCGGGCAGCAGCACCACGGTCGCCCGGGGTTCCACCAGTTTCACCGCCTCCAGCGCCACCGCCCTGCGCACGAGGCTGGAGGCATTGAGATCGACGACGAGTTCCTTGAATCCGAACAGTTCCTGGTCGTCCGGCTGGGCGAGCCGCAGGCCCGCCACGCGCAGGGTGAGGGTCAGCGGATTGAAGGCCAGTTCCGCGATGGCCAGCCGGTGCCCGGTCTTCTCGGCCACGAAGCGCTCGGCCTGGGAGCGGATGATCGAAGGCAATGCCAGGGCGGCGAAGACCAGCCAGGCGAGCACCAGGCCGCCCGCGACGAGGGCGGGCTTCTTCCAACGGGACGGGGTCGGGGATGGGGACGGGGCGGCCATGGACGTGGTGCGCGAGGTTCCTGAGAGTCCGGATTCTAGCTCGCCGGAATCACCGTCCCCGGCCCGGCGGGTCCCCGGGGGGCGGCGCGGGGAGGGGCGGGCGATGGCCCGATCCCCTGACCCGGCACGCCGCAGGCGCGATGCCGTCGCGGTGTGCGGTCCGCGCCGAAGCGGGCGTCAGACTCTCGGAATCCAGGTATTGAACACGTGCCGCGCGCTGTCGATCAGTTCCCCGGCGGCGATCCCGACCGGGCCGGTGCCGGCAGCCACGAGCCAATCGGCGGCCTCGCCGTGCAGGTGAACCGCCGCGGCCAGGGCCGCATCGGCCGGCCAGCCCTGGGCGAGGAGGGCGACGACGATGCCGCTCAGCACGTCGCCGCTGCCGGCCGAGGCGAGCCCCGGGTTGCCGCCGGTATTGATGGACCAGTTGCCGTCGGGCGACGCCACGATGCTGCCGGCTCCCTTGAGCACCATGCCGGCGCGGAACCGGCGGGCGATCTCCAGGGCCGCGGCGAGCCTGTCGGCCTGCACGGCGGCGGTGTCCGTGCCGAGCAGGCGGGCCGCCTCGGCCGGGTGCGGCGTGAGCAGCGTTGGGGCATTGCGGCGGGCGATCCCGCGTCCCAGCGACGGATGCGTGGCCAGCAGGTTCAGGGCATCGGCGTCGAGGACCAGGGGCAGGGCGCTTTCGACTGCCGTGCGCAGCAGTTCCAGCGCGGCGTCCGAGTCGCCGAGGCCCGGTCCGACGGCCAGCGCGGTGGCCAGGGAAAACACCGGTCCGGCGTCGCGCAGCATCAGTTCCGGCTGCAGCGGATCGACGGGCACCCGTTCCAGCATGCCGACATACACCCGTCCGGCCCCCAGCTTGAGCGCCGCGCGGCCTGCCAGCAGTGCGGCGCCGGCCATGCCGGGGGCGCCGCCGACGATTCCCGCGCTGCCGAATGTGCCCTTGTGGCTGTTGCGCGGCCGCGGCCGCAGGTGGCGGCGGAACATCTCCCGTGCGAGGATCCGCCCCTTGGCCGACGCGAGATCGGCGCCCAGACCCAGGTCGGCCACGGTGACCGTGCCGCAATGGTCCGGGCCGTCCAGGGTCAGCAGCCCCGGCTTCAGGGCGATGAAGGAGACGGTGCGGTCGGCGCGCACGGCGCGTCCCAGCACGCGACCGGTTTCGGAATCCAGCCCGCTGGGAATGTCCAGCGCCAGCACGGGACACCCGAGTCCCTCCATGCGCTCGATCAGCTCGGCATGACGCCCCGCGACGGGGCGCGTCAGGCCGATCCCGAACAGCGCATCCACCGCGATCGAGTATTGGCCGGAGGGAATCGCGTCCACGCAATGGCCGCCCATCCATTTCCACGATTCCAGGGCGCCGGCCGCATCCGGCGGCAGTCGCGCCGGATCGCCGGCCAGCACCACCACCGGGGTGTGTCCCCGTTCCTTGAGGAAGCGCGCCGCCACCAGGCCGTCTCCCCCGTTGTTGCCCGGTCCGCAGACGATCAGGGGCGGTGTCCGGCGGTCCTCGATCATGTCCAGGACGGCCTCGGCGGCCGCGGTGCCGGCGCGCTCCATCAGCGGCGGGTCGGCGGCGGCGTGAAGCGCTTCCAGCGCGCGCAGTTCGGCGAGGCGAAGGATGGGGGTCATGACGGTTCCCGGATGCATTCGGGCAGCGGACGGATGGCGTAACCGGCGGCCTCCAGGCCCTGGCGCAGGGCGGCGGCGACCGCCACGGCCTGCGCATTGTCGCCGTGCACGCAGATGCTGTCGATGCGCGTGGGCAGGCGTCGGCCGGACAGGGAGACCAGGGCGCCCTCGTCGAGCATGCGCAGCACGTGGGCCAGGCTCGCTTCGGCCCCGTGCACGAAGGCACCCGGGTGGCTGCGCGGCACGAGCTGGCCGTCGTCCTGGTAGGCGCGGTCGGCGAAGACCTCGACGGCGGTACGCAGCCCCGCGTCCCGCCCGGCGGCGAGCATGGCCGAGCAGGCAGGCGCCAGGAGGATCAAGCCGGGATCGACGGCCTTCACCGCGCGGGCGATCGCATCGGCCACCGGCCGGTCCGCACAGCCCACGTTGTTCAGGGCGCCGTGGGGCTTCACATGGGTGACCCGGGCGCCCTCCATCGCCGCGATGCCGGCCAGCGCCCCCACCTGGTAGGCGACCATGGCCTCGATTTCCGCGGGCGCCATGTCCAGCCTGCGGCGGCCGAAACCCTGCAGGTCGGGATAGGACGGATGGGCGCCGATGGACACGCGCCGGGCGCGCGCCGCCGCGACGGCGCGCCGCATGACGTCCGGATCGCCGCCGTGGAAGCCGCAGGCCAGGTTGGCCGAGGCCACCACGTCGAGCAGGGCATCGTCGGCCCCCATGGTCCAGGCGCCGTAGCTCTCGCCCATGTCGGCGTTCAGGTTCACGGATTTCGGTTCGGCGGTCGTCATGGCGGGGGTACGCGCGGTGGCAGTTGTTGCGGTGGGAAGTGTAGCGCGGCGAAACGGCCCCGTCCCGGCCACCGCCGGATCCCTTGTCCCGGCCACCGCCGGACCCCTTTCCCTGGCAAGAATTCGGTGTAGGGTTCGACCTGTCCCGCGACCCTCCCACGGCCATGCGCGTCCTGTCCCTGATCCCGCCGATGACGCAACTCAACGTCCCCTACCCGTCGACGGCGTACCTGACGGGTTTCCTGCGCTCGCGGGGCGTCGACGCGGTGCAGGAGGACCTGGCCCTGGCGCTGGTGCTCCGCCTGTTCTCGGCGCCGGGGCTGGCGCGGGTGGCGGCCTGCATCGCGGCGCTTCCGGCGAAGAAGCGGGGCGCCCGCGCGCGGGCCTTCCTGCACGGTTTCGACGCCTATGCGGCGACCGTCGCGCCGGCCATCGGCTTCCTGCAGGGCCGCGACCCCAGCCTCGCCCACCGCATCGCGGGGCGCGGCTTCCTGCCCGAGGGACCGCGCTTCGCGGCCCTCGACGTTTACGTGGATCCGCAAGGCGGGGATCCGCTGGCCTGGGCCTTCGGGGCCCTGGGCATGCACGACCGGGCCCGCCACCTGGCGACCCTCTACCTGGACGACATCGCCGACGTGCTGCGCGAGGCGGTGGACCCGCGCTTCGAGTTCGTGCGTTATGCCGAGTCGCTGGTCCTCGGCCAGGCGAGCTTCGATCCGCTGGCGGAAGCGCTCGAGGCGGCGCCGAACCTGGTGGATCGCACCCTGCAGGACCTGGCCGCCGAGGCCGTGGCGCGGCACCGGCCCGGCGTGGTGCTGGTGTCCGTGCCCTTTCCCGGCGCCGTCTATGGCGCCTTCCGCATCGCCCAGGCCGTCCGGCGGGCGGCTCCCGGCGTACCCGTCGTCCTGGGCGGCGGGTACGTGAATACGGAACTGCGTGAGCTGTCGGAACCGCGGGTGTTCGACCACTTCGATTTCGTCAGCCTGGATGCCGGGGAACGGCCCCTGCTGGCGCTCCTGGACCACCTCGCCGGCGGCCGGCCGTTGCAGGGGCTCGCGCGCACCTTCGTCCGGACGGCGGGGGAAGTCCGCTACATCGACGCCGGCGAGCCCGACCTGCCGTTCGCGGACGTCGGCACGCCGACCTGGGATGGACTGCCCCTGGACCGCTACCTGTCGCTGCTCGACATGCTGAACCCGATGCACGGGCTCTGGTCGGAGCGGGGCTGGAACAAGCTGACCGTGGCCCACGGCTGCTACTGGAAGAAGTGCAGCTTCTGCGACACCGGGCTGGACTACATCGCCCGCTACGACGCCCTCGACGCCCGCGTCCTCGCCGACCGCATCGACGCGGTGATCGCCGAGACCGGACAGACGGGCTTCCATTTCGTCGACGAGGCGGCGCCGCCGAAGGCGCTGTCGGCCCTGGCCGGGGAACTGGAACGGCGGGGCCGGGCGATCAGCTGGTGGACCAACATCCGCTTCGAGAAGTCCTTCACGCCGGAACTCTGCGCCCGGCTTGCGGCGAGCGGCTGCATCGCCGTCTCCGGCGGCCTGGAGGTCGCCTCCGACCGGCTGCTGGCGCTGATGCAGAAGGGTGTCTCGGTGGACCAGGTGGCGCGGGTCACCCACGCCTTCAGCGAGGCCGGCATCCTGGTCCATGCCTATCTCATGTACGGCTTTCCGACCCAGACGGTGCAGGACACGGTGGACGCCCTCGAGTACGTGCGGCAGCTCTTCGCGGCGGGCTGCATCCAGTCCGGCTTCTTCCACCGGTTCGCATGCACGGTGCATTCGCCCGTGGGCCGGCACCCGGAACGCTACGGCATCACGCTGAAACCGCTGTCGCCCGGCGGTTTCGTGCGCAACGACGTGGGCTTCACGGACCCGACGGGCGCCGACCACGCGGCCCTGGGCGTCGGCCTCAACAAGGCGCTCTACAACTACATGCACGGCCTCGGCCTGGAGGAGGACGTGCGCACCTGGTTCGACCGGCCCGTGCCGCGCAGCCGGGTGCCGCGCCATGCCATCGCCCGGGCCCTGGACGGACGTAACCGCAGGGCTGCCGGAAGCTGAACGGCGCAGGGCCGGCCGGCGTCTCGTGGTCGGCAAACCGCTGGGGGCCTGCGCAGTCCTGCCTCGGGCAGGGTCGGGACGCCGCCGAACATTCATTTCCCACCGGGCCAGTTGCGCGTCGCCGCAGGCGTCACGCATGACGGACATGGGTCGGGGCCATCCGCGGCCCTGGCGCTTGCCGGCCATGGCCGGGGGGGACGGTGGCATGACGGACCCGGGCGCCCCGGCCCGGCGGCCGGCCCCTCCGCCTCAGTTCCGGCTGTTGCGCGGGCCGGCGAGTCCGCGCACGACGCCGCGCCGCGCGGAGTCCGGAGAAACGGTGGTCTCGGGTGACGGGGCTGGATCTACCGGTGCGGCGGCTTTCGCCGGACGGTGGAGCCTCCGGGTCGGGCGCCCGGGGACGAGGCGACCCAAGAAAGGCGGCCATGTCCGCGCTTGGGGACGGCGTGCGGCGAAATCGGTCGGCAGCGGGGGCTGCGAAAAGGCGTAAGCCGGAGGCCGCACCATCGGCGTGCGAACCCCGGAATGCCTCCCGGCGCGGTGGGCGAGAGTTGGTAAAACAGTTTCCACTACTCAGCCAACGGCGCTATTGATGTTTTCAGTCCCAGCCCGGTCCCGTTTCGTTCCGCAGATTAAACATCCATTTAATCAAAATGTTAAGCGAGTATCCCTGTTTTGGTGCGGAAGTTGCATTTAACCAATGATCTTGACGTGGCCATTGGGGGAGACTGTCATCGTGGACAAGCAATCCGATTTCGCAATCGAGTCGTCGGCCGATTTCACGGCCGTCGAACGCCGGCTCGGCGTTTCGCGCCGTACCTTCCTGAAGTTCTGCACCGGCGTCGCCGCGTCCTTCGGGCTGGGCACCAAGGCCGCGTTCGCCATGGCCCAGGCCATCGCCAATCCGGGGCGTCCCCCGGTCATCTGGCTGCACGGCCAGGAATGCACGGGTCCCACCGAATCCCTGCTGCGCTCGGAGCAGCCTTCCTTCGAGCACCTGATCCTCGACCTGATCTCCCTCGACTATCACCAGACGCTGGATGCGGGCGCCGGACATCGCGTCGAGGAAATCAAGCGCGAGGCGATGAAGAAGCACCACGGCAAGTACCTGCTGGTGATCGAGGGCGCGATTCCCCTGGCCCAGAACGGTATCTTCTGCAAGATCGGCGGCCAGACCATGATGGACGCCACCAAGGAGGCCGCGGAGGGCGCCGCCGCCATCGTCGCCTTCGGCTCCTGCGCCAGCTGGGGCGGGGTGCAGTCGGCCTCGCCGAATCCGACCGGGGCCACCGGCGCGCCGCAGTTCCTCCAGGGCAAGACGGTGGTCACGATTCCCGGCTGTCCGCCGAATCCGGCCAACTTCCTGGGCACGGTCCTCTATTTCGTCACCTACGGCAAGCTGCCGCCGATCGACGAGAAGGGACGGCCCAAGTGGGCCTACAGCCGCCTGATCCACGAGAACTGCTACCGCCGTCCGCACTTCGACGCCGGCCGCTTCGCCACCCAGTTCGGCGACGACGGGCATCGCCAGGGCTGGTGCCTCTACAAGCTGGGCTGCAAAGGTCCGGAAACCTACAACAACTGCCCGAGCCTGGAATACAACAACGTCGGCGGCGGCGTCTGGCCGATCGGCGTCGGCCATCCCTGCTTCGGCTGTTCGGAGCAGGGTACCGGCTTCAACAAGCCCATGTTCAGCCTCGCCGAGGTGAAGACCCATACGCCGCCCAATGCCTTCCCGAACATCGCCGACCGGCAGAACCCGACCTCGTCGACGGTGGTCGCGGCGGCGGCGGTGGCCGGCGTGGCGGTGGGCGCCCTTCTCGGCGCGACGGCGGCGGCCGGCAAGAAACTCGACGGCACGCAGGCGGAGGCGGGCAAGCCGGGCGACAAGGGAGCCTGACCATGGACCGGAGAAACTTCTTCAAGACCTCCCTCGGCGCCACGGTGGCTTCCGCGGCCGCCCTGGCGGCAGGGGGCGTTCAGGCCCGCCCCAACCTCGATCCGGCACCGGAGGCGGTGGGCATGCTCTACGACGCCACGCTGTGCGTCGGCTGCAAGGCCTGCGTGAGCAAGTGCAAGGAGGTCAACGGCATGCCGCCGGTGCCCATGGGGCAGGATACGCATGCCGACTTCGCGCTCGACCTGTCGGCGAAAACGCGGAACGTCATCAAGATCCATACCGAGGGCAAGGGCGCGGTCAAGGACGCGGCGGCCGACGGCTTCGCCTTCGAGAAGCGCAGCTGCATGCACTGCGTCGATCCGGGCTGCGTCTCGGTGTGTCCGGTGTCGGCCCTGACCCGCCATCCGATGACCGGCATCGTCAGCTACAACAAGGACGCCTGCATCGGCTGCCGCACCTGCATGACCGGCTGCCCCTACAACGTGCCGCAGTACGACTACGACAACCCATTCGGCCAGATCGTCAAGTGCGAGATGTGCAACCAGAAGGGCGTCGAGCGCATCGACAAGGGACTGATGACCGGCTGCGCTGAGGCATGCCCGACCGGCGCCACCCTGTTCGGTTCCCGCGGCGCGCTTCTGGCGGAGGCGAAGCGCCGTCTTGCCCTGAAGCCGGGCGAAACCTATGCCTATCCGCGGGGCGACGTGCGCAAGCCGGACAGCTTCCATGAAAAGGCCGTGCCGGGATACCAGAAGACGGTCTGGGGCGAAAAGGAGGCCGGCGGCACCAACGTCATGCACCTGTCGGCCATTCCCTACGACAAGCTGGGCATGCCGCCGCTGGGCGAGCGCTCGTATGCGTCGATCTCCGAGGGCGTGCAAAGCACCCTTTACAGCTACCTCGCTCTGCCGGTCGTGGCACTCGGCGGACTGACTTGGCTGGTCAAGCGCAATAACAGCGGTGAGAAGGAAGGGGGAGCCGAATGAGCCACCACTACGAGGCGCTCGACCGTCGTCCGGTCCTGACGCCATTCTTCCTGCTGATGGTGGCGATCGCCGCGATCGGCACGATCTTCCTGATCACCCGCTTCGTCGCCGGCATGGGCGCGGTTGCCAACCTCAACGGCGGCTACCCGTGGGGTGTCTGGGTGATCTACGACATCGTGGTCGGCACCGCGCTGGCCTGCGGCGGTTATGCGCTGGCGGTGACGGTCTACGTGTTCAACAAGGGCAGGTACCACCCGCTGATCCGTCCGGCGTTGCTGACCAGCCTGCTCGGCTACGGCTTCGCCGGCTTCGGCGCGTTCGTGGACATGGGCCGCTACTGGAACGGCTACAACATCTTCCTGCCCTGGCACATGAACACGCATGCGGTGATGCTGGAGGTCGGCCTGTGCGTCGCCGCCTACATCCTGGTCCTCTTCATCGAGTTCTCGCCGACGCTGCTGGAATGGCTGCGCAAGCGGACCGGCTGGCAGGTGCGGGCCGAGGCATGGCGCAAGCTGCTGGACAAGGGCCTGTTCTTCTTCATCGCGCTGGGCATCCTGCTGCCGACCATGCACCAGTCCTCTCTCGGCAGCTTCCTGATCGCCATGGGCTACAAGGTGCACCCGTTATGGCAGACGCTGCACCTGCAGCCGCTGCTGGCCGTGCTGTCGGCCTTCACCATGGGCTTCGCCATCGTGATCTTCGAAGGCTCGCTGGTGACCACCGGCTTCAAGCGGCATCCGGAGACCCACCTGTTCACCGGCCTCGGCCGGATCATGATGGGGCTGATCGCCGCCTTCCTGGCCTTCCGTTTCGGCTACCTGATCCTGATGGGCAAGGTCGGCGCGATGTTCGCCTTCGACCTCGGCAGCGTGATGTTCTGGATCGAGACGGCGCTTTTCGCCTACCCGCTCTACGTGCTCGCCTCCCCGGTCATGCGCGAGAACGGCAAGCACCTGCTCTACGCGGCTGTCAGCATGATCCTCGCCGGCTCGCTGTACCGCTTCGACGGTGCCCTCATCACCTACAACCCCGGCCCCGGCTACAGCTACTTCCCCGCCCTGCCGGAACTGATCATGACCGTGGCGACCATCGCCACGGAGATCGCCCTCTACCTGTTCATCGTCAAGACCTTCCCGGTGCTGCCGCGCGAAACGCACGCGGCCGCCTGACCCCTTCGAGCAAAGGAGAAATCCGTGGCAAAACGTATTACGGTCGATCCCATCACCCGCATCGAGGGACACCTGCGCATCGACGTCGAAGTCGACAACGGCCATGTCACCAAGGCCTGGTCATCCGGCCAGATGTGGCGCGGCATCGAGAAGATCCTGGTCGGGCGCGATCCGCGCGAGGCCTGGTCCTATACCCAGCGCTTCTGCGGCGTGTGCACCACGGTGCACGCCATCACCTCGGTGCGCGCGGTCGAGAACGCGCTGCAGCTCGAAGTGCCGGTCAACGCACAACTCATCCGCAACATCATCCAGACCGCGCACGCGGTGCAGGACCATATCGTGCACTTCTACCACCTGTCGGCGGTGGACTGGGTGGATGTCACTTCGGCGCTGAAGGCCAATCCGGTCACCACGGCGAAGCTGGCCGAGTCGCTTTCCGACTGGCCGCTCAACGGACCGCACGAGATGAAGGCCGTCCAGGACCGCCTGAAGACCTTCGTCGGCAGCGGCCAGCTCGGTCCCTTCGCCAGCGGCTTCTGGGGCCACCCGGCCATGAAGCTGCCGCCGGATGTCAATCTTCTCGCCGTCGCCCACTACATGCAGGCGCTGGACGTACAGAACCTGGCCAACAAGATCGTCGCCATCCTCGGCGGCAAGAGCCCGCACATCCAGAACGTCGCCGTCGGCGGCGTCTCCAACTCCGTCAGCCACGATGCGCCCTCGGTGCTCAACATCGAGCGCCTGATGCTCATCAAGGGTTTCATCGACAAGCTCGACCAGTTCGTCAAGTCGACCTACCTCGTCGATGTCCCGGCGGTGGGCGCCTTCTACCTCGACTGGACGAAGTACGGCGCCGGCGTCACCAACTACCTCTCCGTGCCGGACTGTCCGCAGGACAGCAAGGGTACCGAGTTCGACCTGCCCGGCGGCTACATCGACGCCGGCGACGTCGCCACCTACAAGCCGATCAAGACCTTCAACGACGCCTACTTCCGCG
>DAOLKI010000043.1:0-11058 GCA_035331665.1 Rhodocyclaceae bacterium | reverse complement strand
CCCGAGCATGTGGTGAACTATTTCTTCTTCGTCGCGGAGGAGGTGCGGGAACACATGGCGCGGATGGGCATCCGCCGTTTCGACGACCTGATCGGCCGTACGGATTTGCTCGACATGCGCGAGGGGATCGCCCACTGGAAGGCCCGGGGGCTCGACTTCTCGCGCATCTTCCATATGCCCCCGGTTCCCGCCGGCGTGGCGCGTTCCCAGCGCGAAACGCAGGACCACAACATCGCCAAGGCCCTGGACCACAGCCTGATTGCGAAAGCCAAACCCGCCCTGGAAAAAGGCCGCAGCGTGGTCATCGAAACGCCGGTGCGTAACCTGAACCGTACCGTGGGGACGATGCTGTCCAGCGAGGTGGCGCGTCGTTACGGCCATGCCGGCCTGCCGGACGGTACGATCACCGTGAAGCTCGGCGGCACTGCCGGGCAGAGTTTCGGCGCATTCCTGGCCCGCGGCATCATGCTGGAACTCACCGGCGAAGCGAACGACTACGTGGGCAAGGGCCTTTCCGGCGGCTGCATCGTCGTGCGTCCCCCGGCGGGCTTCAAGGGCAAGCCGCGAGAGAACATCATCGTCGGCAACACCGTCCTCTACGGCGCGACGGAAGGGCAGGTCTACTTCCGCGGCGTGGCGGGCGAGCGCTTTGCGGTGCGCAACTCCGGCGCCTCGGCGGTCGTCGAGGGCACCGGCGACCATGGCTGCGAGTACATGACGGGGGGAACCGTCGTCGTCCTCGGTCCCACGGGCCGGAATTTCGCGGCGGGCATGAGCGGCGGCGTGGCCTACGTGCTCGACGAGGACGGCATGTTCGAGAAGCGCTGCAACCTGTCGATGGTGGCCCTCGAAAAGGTATTGCCGGAAGCCGAGCAGTCCCGGGAGATTCCCTGGCATCTGGACCGTTCCGACGAGGCGATCCTCAAGGACCTGCTATCCCGTCACGGGGCCGCCACCGGCAGCACGCGGGCCGCGGAGATCCTGGCCGACTGGGCGGAGTACCGCGGGCGCTTCCTCAAGGTAATGCCAACGGAATATCGCCGCGCCCTGAAGGAATCGGCCGGCGAAGCGCGCAAAGCCGCCTGAGACACATCGCTACGAAATAAGCGGATCTAGGAAAGAAAGACGAGATGGGCAAGCCAACCGGATTCCTCGAACATCAACGCCTCTCGGAGGCCTACGAAAAGGCGGACACACGGGTCAAGCACTACCGGGAGTTCGTCCTGCACCTGACGGACGACCAGGCCCAGGTCCAGGGCGCCCGCTGCATGGACTGCGGCATCCCCTTCTGCAACAACGGTTGTCCGGTAAACAACATCATCCCGGACTGGAACGACCTGGTCTTCAAGGGCCGATGGAAGGAGGCCATCGAGGTCCTCCACTCCACGAACAACTTCCCCGAATTCACCAGCCGCATCTGTCCGGCCCCATGCGAGGCGGCATGCACCCTCGGTTTCAACCAGGAGCCGGTCGGCATCAAGTCCATCGAGCGGGCCATCATCGACAAGGCCGGCGAGAACGGATGGGTCCTCCCCCAGCCTGCCGCGCGCAAGACAGGCAGGAAGGTCGCCGTCGTCGGTTCCGGTCCCGCCGGACTTGCCGCCGCCCAGCAACTGGCCCGGGCCGGACACGATGTCACGGTATTCGAGAAGAACGACCGCATCGGCGGCCTTCTACGGTACGGCATTCCGGACTTCAAGCTGGACAAGCGGCTCATAGACTGGCGCATGGCGCAGATGCGGGTCGAGGGTGTCCGGTTCGAGACTTCGACGATCGTTGCCGGCAGCAAGACGATTCCGGCCGGCATCGCGAACGATGCGAAGAAGCTCGTCTCCGCCGCCAGGCTGCGCAAGGAATTCGACGCCGTCGTCCTGGCCGGCGGTTCCGAGACGCCGCGGGACCTGCCCATCCCGGGCCGCGACCTGAAAGGCGTCCACTTTGCATTGGAGTTCCTGATTCCCCAGAACAAGGAAGTGGCAGGGGACCGGAGGAATCCCATCAACGCGCGCGGCAAGCATGTCGTGGTCATCGGCGCGGGCGTCGCCGGTTCCGACTGTGTCGGCACGTCGAACCGCCACGGCGCAGCCAGCGTCACCCAGTTCGAACTGCTGCCGCAGCCTCCTGAGCAGGAGAACAAGCCACTGGTCTGGCCTTACTGGCCGACCAAGATGCGTACCTCGTCCTCCCACATGGAAGGTTGCGGGCGCGACTGGTCGGTGGCCACCAAGGAGTTCATCGGGGAGAATGGCCGGCTCAAGGCCCTGCGCGTGGTTCGGCTCGACTGGAAGGACGGGCGGATGACGGAAGTTACCGGCAGCGAATTCACGATCCCGTGCGACCTGGCCTTCCTGGCCATGGGCTTCACCCAGCCCGTAAGCGGCATTCTCGAGGCCTTCGGTGTGGACAAGGATGTCCGCGGCAATGCGAGGGCCACGACGGACGGCGACGGTTGCTATGCCACCAGCGTTGCGGGTGTCTTCACGGCAGGCGACATGCGCCGCGGCCAGTCCCTGGTTGTCTGGGCCATCCGGGAGGGGCGCCAATGCGCCCGGGCGGTGGACGAGTTCCTGATGGGAACGAGCGAACTGCCCCGCTGAGCGGGACGTGCAACCGGGGGGCGGCCCGCGGGCCGCCCTTTTTCTTTGGCCCGACCGTCCGTCGTGATGCCAATCGGCATACGCATAGGTCGTGATCCATGCCGCCACGGGCCGGCGGTGGTGGGGCTCAGAAGGTCTTGGCGAGCTGCGATGCGGCCTTGCGCAGGATCGGGAGATGCGCCAGCGCCTGCTGGAGGCTCATGCGGGACGACGGTGCATGGACGGCAAGGGCGGCTGGCACCGTCCGTGCGCCGTCCTCGATCGGCACCGCCACGCAGACCGTTCCCTCGAGGAACTCCTCATCGTCGGTGCTGACCCGCTCCCGACGTATCCGCTTCAGGCTCTCCGCGAGGATGCCGCGGTCGACGACGGTCTTCGTCGTGAAGCCCTGCATCGGCATCGCATCGAGCAGGCGCTTCCTTTCGCGGGCCGGCATGAGGGCGAGCAGCAGCTTGCCGCTGGCGCTGCAATGGGCCGGCACCCGCGAGCCGCGCTGGAAATGCAGGCGCAGGGGCCAGGCTGCCTCGACCCGGTCCAGATAGACGACCTCGCCGCCGTCCAGCATCGTCAGATTGCAGGTTTCCCCCACGGTCGCGACCAGCCCCTGCAGGATCGCGTGGCGCGGTGCGCGCAGCCCGGAGTGGCTCAGGACATCGAGGGCCAGGGCCGCCAGCCGGGGTCCCGGCAGATACCGCCGACCCTCCGGCTCGCGGACCAGCACTCCGCCTTCCTCCGCGACCGAGACGATGCGGTGCACGGTCGGTTTCGGCAATCCGGTGGCGGCAATCAATTCGCCTGCGCTCACCGGGGAGTCGGACCCGGCCACGAGTTCGAGGATCTGCAGCATGCGCAAGGCCGACGATGCGGAAGTCTTGTCCATAATCGACATTAAAACGGAAAAATGAGACGTGTCGTCCCATTATTGCAATCTTGTGGCGTGTATGCAATCATGGCATCCAAAGTCCTCGGAGGAAGCCGCCATGGGAACGATGCCGTCTCCCGCGCGACAGCGCATGACCCCCAGCGAAGCCCTTGTGGAGACCCTGGTCGCCCAGGGTGTCCGGGAGGTGTTCGGTATCGTGGGTTCCGCCTACATGGATGCCCTGGACCTGTTCCCGGCGGCGGGCATCCGTTTCATCCCGACCGTGCATGAGCAGGGGGCGGCCCACATGGCGGACGGCTATTCGCGGGCCAGCGGCCGCCATGGCGTCTGCATCGCCCAGAACGGACCGGGAATCACCAATTTCGTGACCGCCGTCGCCGCGGCCTACTGGGCCCACAGCCCCGTCGTCTTCATCACCCCGGAAACCGGCAGCATGAGCATGGGCCTGGGCGGTTTCCAGGAGACGGACCAACTGGCGATCTTCTCGCGCATCACGAAATATCAGGGGCATGTCAACAACCCGCGCCGGATGGCGGAAATCGCCGCGCGCTGCTTCGATCGCGCGATGCTGGACATGGGCCCGGCGCAGTTGAACATCCCCCGGGATTACCTGTACGGCGAGGCGGAGTACTCCATCGCCCGGCCCATCCGCGTCGAGCGCGGACCCGGCGGACTGGCGAGCCTGGACGAGGCGGCCGCCCTGCTGGCCAAGGCCCGCTTCCCGGTGATCGTCGCCGGGGGCGGGGTGGTCCTGGCCGAGGCGGTCGACGCGTGTGCCCGGCTGGCCGACCTCCTCGCGGCGCCCGTGGTGACGAGTTACCTGCACAACGATGCCTTCCCCGCAAGCCATCCGCTTTGGTGCGGCCCCATCGGCTATCAGGGCTCGAAGGCGGCGATGCGACTCATCGCCCAGGCGGACGTCGTCCTGGCCCTCGGTACCCGATTGGGGCCTTTCGGCACGCTGCCTCAGTACGGCATGGAGTATTGGCCGGCCGAGGCGAGCATCATCCAGGCGGACGCCGATCCGCGCATGATCGGTTTGGTGCGCAACGTTTCGGTGGGCCTCTGCGGAGATGCGAGGGCAACGGCAGAGGCGCTGCACGAGCGTCTGTGGTCCCGGCCCGGGGTGTCGCTGTCGGAACTCGATGCCCGGCGCGCCGCGATCGCCCGCGAAAAAGAGGTCTGGGAAGAGGAACTCGCGACATGGACCTGCGAGACGGACCCGTGGAGCATCGAGGTTGCCACGGGGGATCCCGGCATGCATCCGCGCCAGATGCTGCGCGAACTCGAGAAGGCGATGCCGCGCGATGCAATGGTGTCCACCGATATCGGCAACATCTGTTCGGTGGCGAACAGCTATCTGCGCTTCGCGCAACCCCGGAGCATGTTCGCGGCCATGAGCTTCGGCAACTGCGGTTACGCATTCCCCGCCGTCATCGGCGCCAAAGTGGCTGCGCCGGACCGGCCGGCGGTCGCCTACGTGGGTGACGGCGCCTGGGGCATGAGCTTCGGCGAGATACTCACCTGCGTAAGGGAGCGAATTCCGGTTACCGCCGTCGTATTCCACAACCGGCAGTGGGGGGCGGAGAAGAAGAACCAGGTGGATTTCTACAACCGCCGCTTCGTCGGTGCCAACCTGGAGAGTCCGAGCTTCGCGGCGGTGGCCCGCGCGATGGGGGCGCAAGGCGTCGTCGTGGACAAGCTCGCCGACGTAGGTCCTGCGCTCGAGGCCGCGTGCGCAGCACAGAAGGAAGGGCGGACGACGGTCCTCGAGATGATGGTGACCCGGGAGTTGGGCGATCCCTTCCGGCGCGACGCTCTGTCCAAACCGGTTCGACTGCTGGACAAGTACAAGGATTGCGTATGACGGGTGCCGCCTGCGGCGCGGCGTTCTGACCAGGAAGAGAGGAAAAGGCAATGTCGGAAATCAGTGGCGGCGAAATCATCGCCCGCATGCTTCAGAGGGAAGGTGTCGAGAAGGTCTTCGGAATCATCGACGGCACCTATTTCGGCTTCTATTCCGCGCTGCACCGTCTGGGTATCGACATCGTGACGCCGCGACACGAGTCCTGTGCGGCCCACATGGCGGGCGCCTATGCGCGGCTGACCGGCAAGCTCGGCGTCTGCATGGCCAGCAACGGACCGGGGGTGGCCAATATCCTGCCCGGTCTGGTGGTCGAACAGGCCGAGGGCAACCGGGTGCTCGCCATCACCAGCGCGCGGCGTCCCGGCATCATGTATCCGGACCGGGGCGGCGCCTATCAGTGTTTCGACCAATCGGGCGTCATCGGAAAGATCGGCAAGTGGAGTGCCGCCGTCTCCGCCTTCGACAGGGTGCCGGAACTGACACGCAAGGCCTTGCGCAAGAGTTGGGAGGGGCGTCCCGGCGTCGTCCATCTCGACGTGCCGGAAAACATCATGAACGGCAAGGTGAAGGCCGAAGTGGCCTTCTGGTCGCCTGGGCAATACCGGCACCTGGATCCGGTGGCACCGACCACCGACCAGGTGGCAAAGGCCGCCGCCATGCTCGTGCAGGCGAAGGCACCCATGATCCATGCCGGCTCCGGCATCATTCACGCCGGTGCCTTCGACGCGCTGAAGCGGGTTGCCGAGATCCTGCAGGCGCCCGTCACCACGAGTTGGGCCGCCCGGGGCGTGTTGCCGGAAACCTCACCGTTGGCCATCCCCATGCCGCACGTGAAACTGAACCATAAGGTCAGGAACGACGCCGACGTGGTGCTGGTGGTCGGATCCCGCCTGGGCGAGACCGACTGGTGGGGCAAGCCACCCTACTGGCGGCCGGCGGCCGAGCAGCAGACGATCCAGGTCGACGTCGATCCGGACATGATCGGTCTGAACAAGCCGGCCGACCTGCCCATCGTCGCCGATGCGCGACGCTTCCTGGAAGCGTTGGCGGTGGAACTGGACCTCCGGCAGAGCGGAATCGACACGGCCGGGCGGCAGGCCCGCGTCGCGGGGTATTCCAAAGTGATGCGCGATGACCGCGAGGGCTGGGACAAGGCCCTCGCCGACATGGCCGTACCGATGCATCCGGCCCACATCGGGGCGGTATGCCGGGAACTCTTCCCCGAGGATTCGGTGCTCGTCGCGGATGGCGGCAACGCGACCATCTGGGCGATGTTCTACCACCGGGTGACGGTGCCGAACACCGTGGTCTCCACCTTCAAGTTCGGCATGCTGGGGGCGGGGATGGCCCAGGCCGTCGGTGCTGCCATGGCCGGGCCCGGACGACCCGTCTGCTGCATCATCGGCGACGGCGCGTTCGGTTTCCATCCGCAGGAAGTGGAGACCGCGGTGCGCAACAAGGCCCAGGTCATCTATGTGGTGCTTTGCGACAAGCAGTGGGGAATGGTCAAGATGAATCAGCAATTCATGCTGCGGCCCTTCAAGACCATGATCTTCAAACATCTCGATCCCGAGGAGACCATCAAAGCAGACCTGGGCGAGATCGCCTTCGACAAGCTTGGCCAGAGTATGGGGGCGTACGGGGAACGCGTGTCCGATCCGCAGCAGTTGAAACCGGCCCTGCAACGGGCCCTGGCATCGGGCGGTTGCGCCGTGATCCACGTGGACGTGGATCCGGTCAAGCACATGTGGGCCCCGGGATTGATCCACTTCAAGAAGATGCACGAGGAACCGAAGGGCTGATAGCCTTCCGGATGGCCGCCGCCGATCCCGGCGGCAGCCGCCATACGCCGTGGAGGGGGAGGCATGGGCGATATCGATCTGGTCAGGCTGAACTTCAATCCGGAGTCCCTGGGTCTGCTGAACGTGATCCTCGGAATCGTCATGTTCGGCGTGGCGATGGACATGAGGTTGTCGGATTTCCGCGGGGTGCTGTCGACGCCGAAGCCGGTCCTGATCGGAATGCTTGGGCAGTTCGGACTTCTCCCGGCGTTCAGTTACCTGCTGATCCTGGTGATCGACCCCTCACCCAGCATCGCGCTCGGCATGATGTTGGTGGCCGCCTGCCCGGGTGGCAACATCTCCAACTTTCTGACTCACTTTTCGCGCGGCAACACCGCGTTGTCGGTCACCATGACGGCCATCTCGACGGCGGCCGCCATTGTCATGACACCGCTCAATTTTGCCTTCTGGGCCGGCTTGAATCCCAAGACGGCGGCGCTCCTTCACACGGTGGCCCTCGAACCGGTGGAGATGTTGGTTGCGGTGTTCATGCTGCTCGGTGTGCCGATGGCGGCCGGGCTGACGGTAGCAAGACGCTTCCCCCGCTTCGCTGAGCGGACCAAGAAGCCCATGAGGATATTCTCGTTGGTCTTCTTCGCCGTTTTCGTCATCGGCGCGCTGATCGCCAACTGGCAGTATTTCATCAAGTACGTCGGCTTCGTGGTGTTCGCCGTGCTCCTGCAGAACGCGATCGCCCTGGGGGCAGGGTATTTCGCGGCCCTGTTCTCCGGGTTGCCGGAGGCCGACCGGCGCGCCGTGTCCATCGAAGTGGGAATACAGAACTCGGGCCTCGGCCTCGTCCTGATCTTCAATTTCTTCAACGGCCTGGGTGGCATGGCCATCGTCACCGCCTGGTGGGGCATCTGGCACGTGATCAGCGGCTTCACGATCGCAAGCATCTGGCGGCGCCGGCCGCCGCCCACCGGAACCCCATGAACCCGAGGTCCATGCTCGTCACCGGCGCCGGTGGGTACCTGGGTACCCAGTTGGTCTCCGGATTGGTTGCCGGCGGCATTGTCCGGGGCATTGCCGCGCTGGATGTGCGGGAAGTCCCGGAGGCGAAGAGGCAACCTGGCGTTGACTACCGAGTCGCTGACGTGCGCGATGCCGAGGGTTTGCAGCGCATCTTCCTCGAGAAGCGGCCCGAGGTCGTCGTCCATCTCGCTTCCATTGTCACGCCCGGCAAGGACAGCAATCGCCAGTTCGAATACGAGGTGGACGTGGGCGGCACGACAAAGGTGCTCGAGGCCTGTCGGGTTGCCGGGGTTCGCCGCATCGTGGTGACGTCCAGCGGCGCCGCCTACGGTTATTACGCCGACAATCCGGCATGGATCACCGAGGACTGGCCGATTCGGGGCAACGAAGCCTTTGCCTATGCCTACCACAAGCGCCTGGTCGAGGAGTTGCTCTCGGCCTGGCGGAAGAAGTTCCCCGAGCTCGAACAGGTGGTGTTCCGGGTCGGTACCATCCTCGGCGAAACCGTCCGCAACCAGATCACGGACCTATTCGAGAAACCGCGCCTGATTGCTATCCGCGGCTCGGACAGCCCCTTCGTATTCGTCTGGGACCAGGACGTGGTGGGCGCCATCGTGCGCGCCGCCGACGGGGGACCGACAGGCATCTACAACGTGGCGGGCGACGGCGCCATGACGATTCACCAGATCGCCGCCCGGCTCGGCAAACCCGTGGTCGCCATCCCGGCCGGGGTGTTGCAAGCGGCCCTCGCGGTCCTCAAGCCCCTCGGTCTCACCCAGTACGGCCCCGCGCAGGTGGATTTCCTGCGCTACAGGCCCGTGTTGGACAACAGTCGGTTGAAGCGGGTTTTCGGCTTCGTTCCCCGCCTCACTTCCGCAGAAGTCTTCGAACTCTACCTGCGCAGTCACGGCCACCGTGTCCCCGCATCGTGATTTTCGCGGCCGGCATGTGGTGATCACCGGCGCCGCGGGCGGCCTCGGCAGTGCGCTGTGCCTCCGCTTCGGTGCCGCGGGCGCCGTGATCGGGGCCTTGGACCGGGATATCGACGCCCTCGAGCGCCTCGGAGAAGTGCTTGCCGCGCGCGGCATCGGCCACTGCGCCGCCGCCTGCGACGTTGCGGACCAGACATCCGTCGCCACCGCCCTGGCATTGACGCGCCAGACGCTGGGCCCCGTCGACGTCGTCATCAACAACGCGGGCATCACCCAACGCAGCCTGCTGGTCCGCACCCGGCCGGAGGTGATCCGCCGAGTCATGGAAGTGAATTTCCTCGGGGCCCTTTACTGCACCCACGCGGCGCTCTCCGACCTCCTCGCCCGGCGCGGCATGGTGATTGCGGTGTCCAGTGTCGCGGGCTTCGCCCCTCTGCTCGCCCGGACCGGTTATTCCGCCAGCAAGCACGCGCTGCATGGCTTCTTCGACAGCATGCGGAGCGAAGTGGAAAAGGATGGGGTGGATGTGATGCTGGTCTGTCCGTCCTTCATCGATACGGGCATCGAGAAGGCGGCCCTGTCCGGCGACGGCACTCCGGTCTCCCACGGCCAGGCGGTGGTGGGAACGCGGGCGACCCCGGAAGACATCGCCGACCGGATATTCCGGGCAGCGGAACGTCGGCGCCGCCTGCTGCTGCCCGGCAGGATCCCTCGCCTGGCCTGGTGGGTCTCCCGGATGGCGCCCGGCCTTTATGCCTGGCTCATGGGGCGGAGCCAGCGGGCGGAACTCGAGACGAGGTAGCGCGGCCGATAGGTCCTGCCAGTCTGCCGTCCAGCCCCGGGCAACAAGCCGCGGAAAGTGGTTTGCGGACCACCCCCCGGGATGCGCCGGCACCGGCACCCTCCGTCGCGAAACAGAGCATTTGTCCTTCGCCGCCCGGCCTCGGATTGCCGGCAATCGGCGCTCCGTCCATGCGTGGGCAACATCGCCGTTGCGCCAGCCCATGGGCCTTCGTCCTTTCGGGAGCTCGTCAGCCGGCACCCATCTCGGCCAGGGCGGCCTCCGGTCGCAGGATGCGGAACAACCCGTGCAGATGGCGGCGGCGGCCGAGTTTCAGCAGGGCCTTGTCCGAGGTGACGAGCCAGTCGGCCTTCCCGTCCCGCGCCAGTTCCAGAAACTTCTGGTCATCGGGGTCCTTGCAGAGGGGCAGCGACGGAACCGGCTGTCGATCGCCGTCTACGGTCTCGGCCAGAAGGAGGTATTCGGCGACGATGGCATCCTGGCGGGCGTCATCCAGCGAGAACAGCGGATAACCCAGGACCCGCCTGAACTCCGCATGACACCGGTCGTTGGTGAGCGGTACCCAGCGTCCCGCACGCGCCTCGCCCAGGAACGGAAGGAAGCGGCTGTCCGAAAAGACCCAGAGCGACAACAGGACGTTCGTGTCCAGCACGACCCGAAGGGAGCGTCCCTGCGGCGCGACCGGCGACGCCGGCCGCGCGCCGTCGATCAGCGCCACACTTCGCGGCAGTTGGCGATCTCTTCGTCCGTCATGACGGGTTTGAAGACGCAGGAACGTTGGCGGGCAAGGCGCTGCTGTTCGGCTTCCTTCGTCTTCTGCTCGAGGGCGATGCGTCGTTCCTCGGCCTGCCGCGCCTTTTCCTGCCGTGCCTTCTCCGCATCAGCGGCGGCGGACCGCTGGTCGACTTCCGCGCGCACTTTCTCGCGGTCCGCCTTCATTTTCTCGAATGCGACTTGCGCCTGCTGTTCCTCGCGGGCCTGTTTCTCCGCGCGCCGTTTCTTCTCCTCCGGAGACAAGGCCCTGGCCGCCGCGTCGCCGGCGATTGCGGCGCCGCCCGCCGCCGCGGCAACGCCCGCTGCCGAGCCAGCACCGGACGGGCCGGAAGTGGCGCCGGATTGGCCCGATCCCGGCCTGATCACGACGCCCGGCACGCGCGCTGT
>DAOLKI010000042.1:0-11229 GCA_035331665.1 Rhodocyclaceae bacterium | reverse complement strand
CCCGGCGCGCCGCACGGTCGCCCCCAGGCGCGCCAGCCAGCGCCCGGAACCGCGCAGCGGCGAACTGCCGTCGCCCCCTCCCTGGGGGCCGGAGGGAGGGGGGCCGGTTGACCCGCCTGGCCCTCGCCCTGATGTGGCTCCTGCAATGGCTGCCACTGCACCTGCTGGCCGCCGCCGGCCGTGCCTTCGGCCGGGTGCTGTTTCTCCTCGGCCGCGAGCGGCGCCACATCACCCTGACCAACCTGCGCCTGTGCTTTCCCGACACGCCGGAGCGGGAGCGGAGTGCCCTCGCGCGGCGCCATTTCGAGGCTTTCGGGCGCAGTTTCCTGGAACGGGGACTGCTCTGGTGGGCGAGCGCCGAACGCATCCGCAGGATCGTGCGCGTGGACGGTCTGCATCACCTGGAGGGCGCGCGGGACCGCCCGGTGATCCTGCTCGTGCCGCATTTCGTGGGTCTCGACATGGGCTGGACCCGACTGACCCTGGAACTATCCATGGTCAGCATCTACGCGAACCAGAAGAACCTGCTCTTCAACGCGGCGCTGCTCAAGGGACGGACCCGGTTCGGCGACTCGGTACTGCTTTCCCGTCAGGAAGGGACCCGGCCGGCCCTCCGCGCCATGAAGGCGGGCAAGCCCTTCTATTATCTGCCGGACATGGACTACGGCCAGCGGGACACCATTTTCGTCCCCTTCTTCGGCGTGCAAGCCGCCACCATCACCGGCCTGTCGCGGCTCGCCCGGATGTCCGGCGCCGCGGTGCTGCCGGTGATCACGGCCATGTCCGACGACGGCTACGTGGTGCGCATCGGTGCCCCCTGGGAGGATTTTCCGGGGCCCGGGATCGAGGCCGACACGCGGCGCATGAATGCCTACATCGAGCAGGAGGTGGGGCGTCTGCCGGAACAGTATTTCTGGCTGCACAAGCGATTCAAGACAAGGCCCCCTGGCGAAAAAGGGGTCTATTGAGGCGCCTATCCCGGCTTCCGCCCCCGACCCCTGCGTTAACATTGCCCGATGTTCAGAAACCCCACCGAGTCCGCGATCCGCGACCTGCTCGCCGAGGTACGCACCATCGCCGTCGTCGGTTTTTCGCCGCGGCCGGAACGGCCCAGTCACCGCATCGCCCGCGCCCTGCAGCTCTTCGGGTATCGCGTGATCCCGGTTCGTCCCGCCCTGGCCGAGGGGCTCGGCGAGAAGGCGTACCGACGGCTGCGCGACCTGCCTGAGCCGCCCGACCTGGTGGACGTGTTCCGCTCGCCGGAATACGTGGACGAGGTCGTGGACGACTGCATCGCCATCGGCGCCCGGCGCCTGTGGCTGCAGGACGGAATCGTTAACGAGGATGCGGCCGCGCGCGCCAGTGCGGCCGGCATCACCGTCATCATGGACCGCTGCATCTGGCGCGACTACCGCGCCCTCATGGACGACCGATGAAAGTTCGCTTCACCAAGATGCATGGCCTCGGCAACGATTTCGTCGTGTTCGATGCCGTGCGCCAACCCTTCGTTCCCTCTCCGGGCCAGGCCCGCTTCATCGCGGACCGGCACTTCGGAATCGGCTGCGACCAGATCCTCGTCGTCGAGGCGGCCGCCGACCCCGAGGTGGATTTCCGCTACCGCATCTTCAACGCCGACGGCGGCGAAGTGGAGCAGTGCGGCAACGGCGCCCGCTGCTTCGTGCGCTTCGTCCACGAGCAGGGCCTCACCCACAAGCGCGAGATCCGCGTCGAAACCCGGGGCGGCCATATCGTGCCCCGGCTCGAGATCAACGGCGAGGTCACGGTCGACATGGGCGTTCCCCGTTTCACCCCCGCCGACATTCCGTTCGCATCCTCGTCGGAGGACGTCGTCCAGCCGCTGCACGTGCAGAACGGCAGGGAGCAGCAGGTATTCGGCATCAGCGTCGTTTCCATGGGCAATCCGCACGCGGTGCAGGTGGTCGACGACGTGGCGACGGCCCACGTGGAACGCTGGGGACCGCTGATCGAGTCGCATGCGCGCTTCCCGCAGCGGGTCAATGCCGGCTTCATGCAGGTCGTCGATCGCCACGACATCCGGCTGCGCGTCTACGAGCGCGGCGCCGGCGAAACCCTCGCCTGCGGAACCGGTGCCTGCGCGGCGGTCGTGGCCGGCATCCGGCGCGGCCTGCTCGACACGCCGGTGCGCGTTTCCACGCGCGGTGGCGACCTTTCCATCGCCTGGGACGGCCCGGGTACGCCCGTGATGATGACCGGACCGGCCGTGACCGTCTTCGAGGGCGAGATCGACCTATGACCCATCCCGAGAGAAGCGCCATGAAGCCCGACGACGTTGCCCGCTACCTGCAAGGCCATCCCGAATTCTTCGAACAGTACGCCGAGCTTCTGTCCCAGCTCCATATACCCAGCCCGCACGGCGGTCGGGCGGTGTCCATCACCGAACGCCAGATCGGCACGCTGCGCGAGAAGGTCCGTGAGCTGGAGGGCAAGCTGGGCGAATTGATCCGTTTCGGCGAAGAGAACGACGCCATCGGCGAAAAGGTGCACCGCATGGGTGTGGCCCTGTACGCGGCGGACGGCGCCGACGCCGTCCTGCGCGTCCTCCATCGCCATTTCACGGGCGACTTCGCAGTACCCCACGCCGCCGTCCGTTTGTGGGGAATCGACGGCGACGGAGAGGTCTTCGCGGCCGTGCCGGACGACGTGAAGACCCTAGCGGCGGACCTGGACCGTCCGTACTGCGGACCCGCCGCCGGCCAGTCGGCCGTGGCCTGGTTCGGCGAGGCGGCAGGGCACCTGCGCTCCATGGCCCAGGTGCCCCTGCGCCGGGACCGCGAAACCGTCGGCCTCCTGGTGCTGGCCAGCGAAGAAGGCCAACGGTTCTACGCCGGGATGGGAACCCTCTACCTGGAACGGATAGGCGAGATCGCCGCGGCCGCCCTCGTGGCTGCCGGCAGCCGTTGACCGCCGCCGCCGACCGCGATTCGCCGGCGGCCTTCCTGGCCGAACTGGAACACCAGCGCCGGGCCAGTCCCCATACGCTGCGCGCCTACGGGCGCGACCTGGACAGCCTGCGCACGCTGGCCGGAGCGGCGGGTGTGGCGGACCTGCGGACGCTGGGCCCTCCCCATCTGCGCCGCTTCGCGATGCAGATGCACGGGCGGGGGCTGGCGCCCGCCTCCCTGGCCCGGGTGCTCTCGGCTTGGCGCAGCTATTTCCGCTGGTTGGCACGCAAAGGGCTGGTCGACGCGGATCCCTGCCAGGGCCTGCGCGCCCCCAGGCGCCCGCGACCCCTGCCCAAAGCCCTGACGGTGGACCAGACCCGGGCGCTGCTCGAAGGCGAGGCGGCGGATGGCCTGGAACTGCGCGACAAGGCGATGGCCGAACTGTTCTATTCCTCGGGTCTGCGCCTGGCGGAACTGGCTTCCCTGGATGCGGCGCGAGGTCTCGACCTCGCCGAGGGCGAGGTGACGGTCACCGGCAAACGGGGAAAGACGCGCACGGTGCCCCTCGGCGGAAAGGCGGCGGATGCCTTGCGAGCGTGGCTGGAACAACGGACGGTCCTGGCGGCACCCGGCGAATCCGCCCTGTTCGTCAGCCGTCGCGGGTCGCGGCTTTCCGTCCGCATGATCGAGCGCCGGCTGGCGCGTTGGGCCAAGCGGCAGGGGTTGGGTCTGCACGTGCATCCCCACATGCTGCGCCACTCCTTCGCTTCCCACGTTCTGCAGTCGAGCGGCGACCTGCGGGCGGTGCAGGAAATGCTGGGCCACGCGAACATCGCGACGACGCAGGTCTATACGCATCTGGATTTCCAACATCTGGCCAAGGTCTACGATGCCGCTCATCCGCGTGCCAGGAAGAAGTGATTCGATTGCGTCTCCGGCCGGCGCTGCCGGGACCTTCCACATGAATCGCAGCGGGCGGCGGGGGAGGGGGGGGGATGGAAAAAGGGGCGGCGGGTGCCCCCGCCGCCCCCGCAGAGTTCCGCGGGAGACGAAGCCACGGAACGACTGTCGGTCGGACCGGGTATCGGCGGGTCCGGCGCCGGGGTGCATCGGCCGGAATGATCCGCGGCACCCGTGGCGCAATTCAACCTCGGGAAGCTTGATGCTTCAATAGTCCGTTCGGACTAAGGGCGGAAAAATTGCACGCGCCCGGCCGGGACATCCGGACGCGTTGCGCCGCCGTCCGCGGCGGTCAGGACAGGATGTCGGCGGGTCCTAGATCGGCGAGGTCCGCGCAGCCCATCAGCGCCATCGTCCGGTCGATCTCCGACTTCATCAGGGCGATCACCGCTGCGGCACCGGCCTCCCCGGCTGCCGCCAGCCCATAAAGCGTCGCCCGGCCGAGCAGCACCGCGTCGGCGCCCAGCGCCATCGCCTTGATCACGTCCGTACCGCGACGGATGCCCGAATCGACCAGCACGGCGCCGCGCCGGGCCACCGCGGAAACCACCTGCGGCAGCAGGTCCACGGGCGCCGGCGCCGCGTCGAGCTGGCGGCCGCCGTGGTTGGAGACGATGACGCCGTCAAGACCCAGGTCCATGGCACGCCCGGCGTCGGCGGGGTGCAGCACCCCCTTGAGAAGCAGCCGGCCCGGCCAGTGGTCCCGCACCCAGGCCAGCGCGTCCCAGTCGAGCGAGGTGTCCATCTGCCGCGCGAGCAATGCGGCCTGTGCCGCCATGTCGCCGGCGCCCTCGGTCCGCATGTTCACGAGTTCCGGCATCCCGCCGCGCAACAGGTCCAGGGACCAGCGCGGATGCAGGCACGCATCCAGCGCGAGGGACGGGGTCAGTCGGAAGGGCATGCGGAAGCCATTTCTCCGGTCCCGCTCGCGGGCGCCGCTGACCGGCACGTCCACGGTCAGCACGAGCACCCGGTAGCCGGCATCCCGGGCGCGCCGCATCAGGCGCTCGGCGAAGCTTCGCGCGGAGAGCACGTAGAGCTGGAACCACAGTTCCCCGCCGGCCCGCTCCGCGACCTCCTCGATGGCGGTCGTCGAGGCGGAGGAGAGCACGAAGGGTATGCCGTGGGCCGCCGCCGCCCGGGCCAGGCCCACGTCGCCGTCCCGCCGCACCAGGCCGTTCAGGCCCGTCGGCGCCACCAACAGCGGCGCCGGCAGCGTGCGGTCGAGCAACCGTCGCTCCTGGCGGCGGACCGAGACGTCGCGCAACACCCGCGGCAGGAGCCGCAACCGCTCAAACGACTCCCGGTTGCCGCGCAAAGCCGACTCGTCCTCGGAACCGCCATCCACGTAATCGAAGACGAATCGGGGCAGGCGCCGGCGGGCCATCTCACGCCAGTCGGCGACGGTGACGGGCGCCTTCATGCCGAAGACCGCACCGCAGTGGCGCAGAGGCGCAGAGAAAGGTGGCAAGACGGGTCCACAGCGCGTGCATCGCCGCCCGCCGCCGACCGGTCGAATGAGCAAGCATGGGTTGCCCGATTCTCGCGCCCGGCAGGATCCCTGCGCCTTCGGTTGGATTGCGACTTCAGGTTCATTCAATCCTCCCGGAACAATTCCACGATCCGGTCGCGCAGCCAGCGGATGCCGGGATCGTTCTCGTGGCGGCGGACCCAATGGACCGCCACCTCCAGCTCGGGCGAGCGCGGCGAGAGTTCCAGAAGCCGGAAGTCCCCCGTCTCCATGAAGGTCCGCGCCAGCCGGTAGGGAATCAGGGTCGCCAGGTCTGTGCGCGCGAGGATGGCGGGCATGACGAGGAAATGAGGCAACGACAGCCGCACCTTGGCTTCCAGCCCCAGGGCCCGAAGCCGCCGGCCTGTCTCCGCGTGGGAGCGCACCACGATGTACTCGAGACGGGACAACGTGGCCGCCGTGGCGCGGTTCGCCGCCAGCGGATGGCCGCGGCGCACCAGCACCACGTAGTGCTCGCGCAGCAGGGCCTCGCGCCGGGCACCCGTCAACTGGGGCAGGTAGCCCATGGCCAGGTCCAGGTTGCCGGCATCCAGGGCAGGCATGATGCCGTCGGGATCGAGCTGGTGCACCTCGATGCGCAGCCGCGGCGACTCCCCGCGCAGGCTTTCCATGAGCCGCGGCAGGAACATCAGTTCGCCGATGTCCGTCATGTAGAGCCGGAAGGTCCGCTCCGCCGTGGCGGGATCGAAGGCCTCGGTCTCCTGGATGGCCAGGTCCAGGGCCTGCAGCGCCTTGCCCACCGCCCGCGCGAGGCGCTCGCCCTTGGCGGTCGGGGCGACTCCGCCCGGCACGCGGACGAAGAGCGGGTCCTTGAACTGGAGGCGCAGCCGGCGCAGGGCGTGGCTCACGGCCGGCTGCGAAAGCCCGAGCCGCTCCGCCGCCCGGCTCACGTTGCCGGTCGCGTGCACGGCCCGGAGTACCTGCATCAGGTTGAGGTCCGGTGCGGCCATTCATGCATCCCGTACATGATGGAAATAAAGTTTATCCGATGGACGAATTGCGGTCACTGCCGTATCGTTTAGATATTAACGATTGGAGGGCGGCTTGGAAGTTTCGTTCGGCAAGGAGGTGGAGCAGCTTCGCCTGGGTGCGGGCAGGACCTTCCACGGGGAGGGCATCCTGGCCATCACCAAGGCCCTGCTCCAGTCGGGCGTCGCCTACGTCGGCGGCTACCAGGGCGCCCCCGTCTCCCACCTGCTGGACGTGATGGTGCAGGCCGGGCCCTACCTGGCCGAACTGGGCGTGCACGTGGAGGCCTGTTCCAACGAGGCGTCGGCGGCGGCCATGCTCGGCGCCTCGATCCACTACCCGCTGCGCGGCGCCGTGACCTGGAAGTCGGTGGTCGGCACGAACGTGGCCGCCGATGCATTGTCCAACCTGGCGTCGCCCGGGGTGCGCGGCGGCGCGCTGATCGTCGTCGGCGAGGACTACGGCGAGGGCGCCAGCGTGATCCAGGAGCGTACCTATGCCTTCGCCCTCAAGTCCTCCATCCTGCTGCTGGATCCCCGCCCGGAACTGGCCAACATGGTGCGACTGGTGGAGGACGGCTTCGCCCTCTCCGAAGCTTCCAACATGCCGGCATTCCTGCAGCTGCGGGTGCGTGCCTGCCACGTGCGCGGCAGCTTCGCGTGCAAGGACAACCGGGCGCCCGCCGTGTCCCGCCGGCAGGTGCTCGACGAGCCCGCGGCCTTCGACTACGGCCGCCTTGCCCATCCGCCGGCCACCTTCCGCCAGGAAAAGCTGAAGGGCGAGGAGCGGCTCCCCGCGGCCCGCCGCTTCATCGTAGAGCGCGGTCTGAACGAGGTCTTTCCCGGCCGCCGGGCCGACCTGGGGCTGATCGTGCAGGGCGGGCTGCACAACGCCCTTGTCCGGGCCCTGCGCCAGCTGGGCCTGGCCGATGCCTTCGGCGCGGGCGAGATTCCGCTCCTGGCGCTGAACGTGACCTATCCCCTCGTGCCGGAGCAGATCCGCGATTTCTGCGCCGACAAACGCGCGGTGCTGGTCGTCGAGGAGGGACAACCCGAATTCATCGAGCAGGAACTGGCCCTGATTCTGCGCCGCGCGGCGGTGGCGACGCCGGTGCATGGCAAGGACCTGCTGCCCATGGCGGGGGAATACACGGTGGAGGCGATGGCGCGGGGGCTGGCCGCCTTCCTCGCCCGCCATGCGCCCGACATGGATCTGCGCGCCGGCCGGGAATGGCTCTCCGCGACCGATGCCCGCCGCGCCGCGGTCGCCGCCGCCCTTGCCGCGCCCCTGCCCCCGCGTCCGCCCCAGTTCTGCGTCGGCTGCCCGGAGCGACCGGTCTTCGCGGCCCTGAAGCTCGCCCAGCGCGAGGTGGGGCCGGTCCACATCGCGGCCGACATCGGTTGCCACGCCTTCGCCACCTTCGAACCATTCTCGTTCGGCCATACGATCCTCGGTTACGGCATGAGCCTGGCGAGCCGGGCCGGCGTCTCCCCGATGATGCGCCGGCGGGCGCTGGCCATCATGGGCGATGGAGGCTTCTGGCACAACGGCCTGCTCACCGGCGTCGAGTCGGCCCTGTTCAACGGCGACGACGCCGTGCTGGTGATCCTGAAGAACGGCTACACGTCGGCCACCGGCACCCAGGAGATCATTTCCACGCCCGATGAGGCGATCCGCGCCGCCGCACCGGACAAGCACCAGAGCCTCGTGGACCGCAATCGCACCATCGAGGACACGCTGCGCGGCATCGGCGTGGCCTGGCTGCGCACGGTGCACAGCTACCGGGTGGACGAGATGCGGCGCACCCTGGAGGAAGCCTTCACCACGGGCTACGCCGGCCTCAAGGTCATCGTCGCCGAGGGCGAGTGCCAGCTGGAACGGCAGCGCCGGGTGAAGCCCTGGATCGCCGGCCTGCTGAAGGCCGGCAAACGGGTCGAGCGGGTGAAGTACGGCGTGGACGAGGACGTCTGCTCGGGCGACCATGCCTGCATCCGCCTGTCCGGCTGCCCGACCCTGACCCTGAAGGACAGTTCCGATCCCCTGCGCGTCGATCCCGTGGCCACCGTCACCGAAGGCTGCGTCGGCTGCGGCCTCTGCGGCGAGAACGCCCACGCCGCCACCCTGTGCCCCTCCTTCTACCGGGCCGCGGTGGTGCGTAACCCGAACGCCTGGGAGCGCATGCTCGCCGCCGTCCGCAACGGCGTCATCGGGTGGCTCCAGCGCGCGGACGCACCGGCGCAGGCCGGCGCGCAGGCGCAGCCGGTGGGCGAACGGCGGCACGAGGGTGCCGGGCTTTCCGCCGATGCGACGGCGTCGACTTCGGCCCATCCGGCCGCGAACGGCATCGACGATCCCGTCTGCATCCTGGTCGCCGCCCTCGGCGGAGAAGGCGGCGGGGTGCTGGCCGAATGGCTCGTCGAGGCCGCCACGGCGGCGGGCTTCCCGGCCCAGTCCACTTCAATCCCCGGCGTGGCCCAGCGCACCGGGGCCACCAGCTACTACGTGGAGATCCTGCCCGTACCGTCGGCAGCGTTGGGAGGCCGCCGGCCGGCATTCAGCCTCTCGCCGGTGCCGGGGGCCGTCGATGTCCTGGCCGCTTCGGAACTGCTGGAGGCGGCCCGCCAGGTGGCCAACGGCATGGCCGACCCCGGGCGCACGGCGTTGATCACCTCGACCCACCGGAGCCTCACCACCTTCGAGAAGATGCCGATGGGCGACGGCCGTTTCGACGCGGACCGCCTGCTGGCGGCGGCGCGCGGGCAGAGCCGTCGCCTCGTGGCCTTCGACATGGAGGCCGTGACCCGCGAGTCGGGCACCGTTCCCAGCGCGGTGCTCTTCGGGGCCATCGCCGCGACCGGCCGACTGCCCTTCGGCCGGGAGGTCTGCGAGGCCGTGGTCCACGCCTCCGGCCGCGGCGTCGAGGCCAGCCTGCGCGGCTTCGCCCGCGCCTTCGACCTGGCGGCGGGCGAATCGAGGGCAGCGACCATGCCGGCGGCCGCCGCCGCGGAACCGGACCGCCCGACGTCCGCCGCCATCCCCGACACCTTGCCGCCCCAGGTCGCCGAATTCGCCGACCTGGGCCGCCGCCGCCTCGCCGGCTACCAGGACGCCGCCTACGCCGGACTCTATTCCGAACGCATCGACCGCGTGCTGGCGGCCGAGCGGGCCATCGATCCGGAGGGCCGGCACGGATGGCGCCTGA
Source organism: Rhodocyclaceae bacterium (assembly GCA_035331665.1). GTDB lineage: Bacteria > Pseudomonadota > Gammaproteobacteria > Burkholderiales > Rhodocyclaceae > JAEUNJ01. The sequence continues at coordinate 1,643 of DAOLKI010000042.1, read as the reverse complement.
CGCGGGAGACGGCCCGTTTCCTGGCCCTTTGGATGGCCTTCGACGACATCGTGCGGGTGGCGGGGCTGAAGGCCGGCGCGGCCCGCTTCGCCCGTGTGCGCGCGGAGGCGGGGGCCGGGCCGGACGACCTGCTGCGCATCGTGGACCTGTTCAAGCCCGGCGTCCCCGAGGTGGCCGGCCTGCTGCCGAGGGCGTGGGCCGACCGGCTGCTCGCCTGGGAGGCCCGGCGCCGGTCCCGGGGGCTGCCGCCGCTGGCCCGCGCGCTGCACGTCGATGCGACCAGCATCCACGGCCACCTGGCGCTGCGCTTCCTGGCGGGGCTCAAGGGCCTGCGCCGGCGGGGCAGCCGCTTCGCCGACGAACAGGCCCGGATAGAACGCTGGCTGGACCGGATCGTCGTCCTGGCCGGCGAGGGGGACTGGGACTCGGCCCACGAGGTGGCCCTCTGCGGCCGCCTGGTGAAGGGCTACGGTGCGACCCACGACCGCGGCCGCGAGAATCTCGCCCACCTGCTCGACTACGTGGCCCTTCCCGGCACCGTACCGGCTGTCCGCGCCGCGCGCATCAAGGCGGCCCGGGAGGCCGCGCTGGCCGACGAGGACGGCCGCGCCCTGGACCGGGCCCTGGAATCGCAGAACGCCCCGCAGCGCGCCGTGAAGCCCCAGCCCGTGCGCTGGGTCGGCCGCCGGCCGGCGGCCGAGGGAGGGCGGCCGTGAGCGAGGCCCGGGGCAATTCCCTGCTGGAGCGTCTGCGCGCCATCGCCGGGGCGGATCAGGTCTTCGCGGGCGAAGCCGTCGAACCCCGCTTCCTGAGCGACTTCATGGTGCCCGCGGAAGGCCAGCCGCTGGCCGTTGTGCGACCCGGCAGCGTCGCCGATGTCTGCGCCGTGCTGCGCGCCTGCGCCGACGCGAATACCGGCGTCGTTCCCCAGGGCGGCATGACCGGCATGGCCGGCGGCGGGACTCCGGTGCCCGGCTGCGTCGTCCTGAGCCTGGAGCGCATGGCCGGCGTCGAGGAGGTGGACCCGGCTGCCGCGACGCTGACCGCCTGGGCCGGCACCACGCTGCAGGCCGTCCAGGACGCGGCCCGGGAGGCCGGCTTCTTCTATCCCCTCGACCTGGGCGGGCGCGGCTCCTGCCGCATCGGCGGCAACGTGGGGACCAATGCCGGCGGCAACCGGGTGATCCGTTATGGCATGACGCGGGACCTTGTCCTCGGCCTGGAGGTGGTGCTCGCCGATGGCACCGTGATCACCGCCCTGAACAAGATGCTGAAGAACAATGCCGGCTATGACCTGAAGCAGTTGTTCGTCGGCAGCGAGGGGACCCTGGGCGTGGTGACCCGCGTCGTGCTGCGCCTGCACCCGCTGCCGCGCAGCACCTGCACCGCCCTCTGCGCCGTCCCCGACTATGACAGGGTGGTGGCGCTGCTGCGCCACGCCCGGGAGGGTTTGGGCGGCACCCTGTCGGCCTTCGAGATGATGTGGCCGGATTTCTATGAACGGATCACGCGCCTCGTGCCGGGTTGCGCGCCGCCCATCCCATGCGGCCATGGCGCCTACCTGCTGATCGAAGCCCTGGGCGCCGACCAGGCCCGCGACCAGGAGCGTTTCGAGGCCATGCTGGCCGAGGCCCACGCAGCCG
>DAOLKI010000041.1:0-11229 GCA_035331665.1 Rhodocyclaceae bacterium | reverse complement strand
ACTCGCCGAGCTTCTTCAGCGCCTTGGGCGGCAGTTCCTCGACGAAGAGTTCGACGAGAAGGTTCTTCGTGCTCATGTCAGGCCGCCTTCTTCTCGGAGAGTTTCGCCAGCGCCTCGTCCGCCCAATCCCTGGGCGCCATCGGGAAGCCCAGCCGGGCGCGGCTATCCAAGTAGCTCTGGGCGACGGCGCGCGCCAGGTTGCGGATGCGGCCGATATAGGCGGCCCGCTCCGTGACCGAAATCGCGCCGCGCGCGTCGAGCAGATTGAAGGTATGCGCCGCCTTCAGCACCTGCTCGTAGGCGGGCAGCGCCAGCTGCTGTTCCATCAGGTGCTTCGCATTGCCCTCGTGCGCGCCGAAGGCGGTGAGCAGGAAATCCACGTTGCTGTGCTCGAAGTTGTAGGTGCTCTGCTCGACCTCGTTCTGGTGGAAGACGTCGCCGTAGCTGAGCCCCGGCACATAGACGAGGTCGAAGACGTTCTCCACGCCCTGCAGGTACATGGCCAGCCGTTCGAGGCCGTAGGTGATTTCCCCGGTGATGGGCTTGCAATCGATGCCGCCGACCTGCTGGAAGTAGGTGAACTGGGTGATTTCCATGCCGTTCATCCACACTTCCCAGCCCAGGCCCCAGGCGCCCAGCGTCGGGTTTTCCCAATCGTCCTCGACGAAGCGCACGTCGTTCTTCCTCAGGTCGAAGCCGAGCGCCTCGAGGGAGCCGAGATACAGTTCGAGGATGTTTTCCGGCGCCGGCTTCAGCACGACCTGGTACTGGTAGTAGTGCTGCATCCGGTTCGGATTCTCGCCATAGCGGCCATCCTTCGGCCGGCGCGACGGCTGGACGTAGGCCGCCTTCCAGGGCTCGGGGCCGAGGGCGCGGAGGAAGGTGGCGGTATGGCTGGTGCCGGCGCCGACTTCCATGTCGTAGGGCTGCAGCAGCGCGCAGCCCTGCTTGTCCCAGAAGTCCTGCAGGCGCAGGATCACCTCCTGAAAGCTCGGTTTGGAAAGCATGGGGGGAAGCCTTGGGAAAACGCAAAACCGCGATTTTACAGGGTTTTCCCGGCCTCCTGACCGGCGATTCGGACTGCGGCGGGCGGGCCGCCGCCGCCTTACTTGGCGCCGCCGTGGTTGGCGTGCAGTTCGCCGATCATGCGCTCCAGTTCCTCCATGCGGCGCTGCATGGAGGCCAGCCGGGAGTTCATCGCACCGACGTTGAAGAAGGTCTCGCGTTCGGCCGGCGCGTCGAGCCGGGCCGCATAGCCGAGCCAGGAGGAGTCATAGACCTTCACGTTCTTGAAGCCCAGCGACTCCAGCACCGCTGCCGTTTCCGCCGCCCGCACACCGCTCTGGCAATAGACGACCGTTTCCTTGTCCGGATCCAGGTTCGCATAGAGGGACTTGAGGGCGGCCTGGGGCGCCAGGGACATGCCGGCGTTGTCCGCGACCTGGCGGCGCGCCAGCTTGGCGCCGGTGTCCGGGTCCTTCCAGTTGGCTTCGTACGGGATGTTCACCGCTCCCGGCAGGTGCCCGCCGCGGATGGCGCGCACGTCCTCGCCCTGGAACTCCCCCCGGGTGCGGGCGTCGATGATCTGGGCGTTCCCCTGCCGCACCCGGCCGACCATTTCCTCGGTGGTCACCGCGAGGTCCGGGCGCGGCACCAGGGTCAGCGCGACCGGCGCCGGTTTCGTGTCCTCGGTGGCCACCGGGTTTCCCGCGGCCGCCCATCCTTCGATGCCATCGTGATAAACCGACACCCGGTTCCCGCCGAAGTAGCGCAGCGCGAAACGTCCGAAATAGGCGTAGGCGGAGCCGCGGTCGGCATAGACCACCACCTCCTTCGCCGGGTCGATGCCGGCCTGGCCGAGGATTTTCGCGATCTGCGCGGTGTCGATGAAGTCCTCCTTCACGGCATCCCGCAGCACGACGCCGGCGTCGCCGATGTTGACGGCTCCGGGAATGTGGCCCTTGCGATACAGGGGGGTGGCGCGCACGTCCCAGACGATGGCGCCCCGGGCGACGGCTTCCTTGAGGCCTGCCGTGTCGACGATCGGATTGGCAAAGGCCATGCTGGCCAGCAGCGACGCGGCCAGCGCGAGCAATGCCCGGATCGGGTGCTTCATGCGCTTCTCCTCCGAGATCACGAGGAGCGCGGCGCGGCGCGCCGGCTCAATCCCCGGGCGCCGCTTTCGGACTGCGCAGCGCGGCGCCGACGAGGACCGCCGCGGAGATTAGCAGAACCGGCAGGTTCCCGGCGTGCATGTAGGGCGTTGCGCCCTGGTGGCCGTGGACCTGGACTTTCAGGGCGCCGACCGTGAAGGGCTCGAGCACGGCAGCAACGGTGCCGTCGGCGGCGATGGCCGCCGTCATGCCCGTGTTGGTGGCGCGCAGCATCGGCCGTCCGGTTTCCGCCGCGCGCAGCTGGGCGATCTGCAGGTGCTGGGGTTGGGCCAGGGAATGCCCGAACCACGCCGTGTTGGAAAGGTTCACCAGCAACGTCGCCGACGGCAGGAAGCGCAGCAGTTCCTCGCCGAACAGGTCCTCGTAGCAGATGGTCGGCGCGAGGCGCTGGCCGGCCACGGCCAGGGGCGCCTGGTTCGGCGGGCCGGCGCTGAAGTCCGACATGGGAATGCGCACCAGGTCGAAGAACCAGGAAAAACCCGGCGGGATGTATTCGCCGAAGGGCACCAGGTGGGCCTTGGCGTAGGCGCTCGCCCGCAGGTCCGGGGCCAGCGCCACGGCGCCGTTGGTGTAGCCGCCCTCGCGGCTGCGTACTGCGACGCCGATCAGGGCGGGGCCGTGGCGGGTCAGTCCGCGCCGCACCTCCTCGGGGACGGTATCGAAGAAGAGCGGCAGCGCGGTTTCGGGCAGCACCGTCAGCCGGGCCGGATTGCGTTCCGCGAGGCGCAGATAGGTTTCCAGGGAAAGCGGCAAGCGCTCGGGATCCCATTTGAGGGTCTGCGGGATGTTGCCCTGGAGCAGGCTCACGGACAGGGGCTCGCCGGTCGGCTGCGTCCAGCCGATTCCGCGCAGCGCCAGCCCGCCGGCGAGCAACGCCACGACGACGGCGATCGCCGGACCGCGCCGGCGCCAGCCGAATCCCAGCAATCCGGCCGCGAGGACGGTCAGGAAGGCGAGCCCGTAGCTGCCGACGAGCGGCGCGAAGCCCGCCAGCGGGCTGGGCGGCGCCTGGGAATAGCCGATGGCGAGCCAGGGAAAGCCGGTCAGGAACCAGCCGCGCAGCCACTCCGTCAGGGTCCACGCGGACGCGGCCAGCAGGGCCGGTGCCGCGATGCCGGCCCCGGCCCGGCGGCGAAAGAGCCAGCCGGCGAGCGCCGGGAACAGGGCCAGGTAGGCGCAGAACAGCAGCGTGGCCAGGGCGGCCATGGGCGCCGCCATGCCGCCCACGTCGTGCATGCTCACGTATACCCAGGACACGCCGGCCAGGAAGAAGCCCATGCCCCAGGCATAGCCGAGCCCAGCGGCCGCCGCCGGCGACGCTGCCCGCTGCCAGGCCCGCAGGAGCCACGCGAGGGTAAGGAAGGGGAGGGGGAAGAGGCCGAAGGGGGCAAAGCCGCCGACGGTCAAGGCGCCGCCGAGCGCCGCCAATCCGGCCTCGCGGCGGGTCATCCCGCCTTGTCGAGGGCGAGGCCCTTCTGGGAGTCGATGAGCAGGGTGTGCACCCGCCGGCTGTCGGCGCGCAGCACCTGGATGCGCAGGCCGTCCACCTGCAGGGATTCGTTGCGCCGCGGCAGGCGCCCCAGTTGGTGGATCACCAGGCCGCCGATGGTCTGGAAGTCGTCGTCCGCGAAGGCCGTGCCGAAGGCCGCGTTGAAATCCTCGATCTCCGTGGTCGCCTTCACCCGGTAGCGACCGGCATTGTCGAGGACGATGTTGTCGGCGGTTTCGTCGAAATCGTATTCGTCCTCGATGTCGCCGACGATCTGCTCCAGGACGTCCTCGATGGTGACGAGCCCGGCGACGCCGCCGTACTCGTCCACCACGATGGCCATGTGGTTGCGCGAGGCGCGGAACTCGCGCAGCAGCACGTTCAGGCGCTTGGATTCGGGAATGAAGACCGCGGGGCGCAGGGTGTCGCGCAGGGCGAACTCCTTGCCGGCGAAGTAGCGCAGCAGCTCCTTGGCCAGAAGAATGCCGATGACATCATCCTTGCTGTCGCCGACCACGGGGAAGCGCGAATGGGCGGCCTCGATGACCGTTTCCACGATCTGCTCGGGCGGATCGTCCACGTCGATCACGTCCATCTGGGCCCGCGGCACCATGATGTCCCGCACCTGCATGTCGGAGACCTGCATGGCCCCCTCGATGATGGAGAGGGCATCGGCGTCGAGCAGGTTGCGCTCGAAGGCGCCGCGCAGCAGCTGGATGAGCTGGTCCCGGTCCTCGGGCTCGCGCATCAGGAGCGCGGAAAGGCGCTCCAGGATCGTAGGTCGGCTACCGGAAGGCTCCATGGTCAGTAGGGGTCGGCGATGCGGAAGGCAGCCAGGATTTCCCGCTCCCGCGCCTCCATCCGTTCGGCATCCTCCGGTCCCGTCTCGTGGTCGTATCCCTGCAGGTGCAGGATACCATGCACGATCAGGTGGGCGAAGTGGTCGCGCAGGCGCTTGCCCTGGGCCTCCGCCTCGCGCCGCACCACGGGAAGGCAGACCACCAGGTCTCCGGCAGGGGGATCCTCGGCGTAGGGAAATGACAGCACGTTGGTGGCGCAGGGCTTGCCGCGATAGTCGCGGTTGAGCGCTTTCCCTTCGGCCTCCTCCACGAAACGCACGGTGAATTCCCCGCCGGCCGGCGCGGCCACCCGCACCCATCGCCTGACCTGGGAGCGCGAGGGTAGTGCCGCGTCGTTACAGGCATATTGCACGGCCAGGTGAAGGGGCCCGGCAACGGCCGCCCCCGGTCGTCCGCCTTTCCTCACGCCCGGTTCGCCTGGGCCTTCTCGTAGGCCGCGACGATGCGGCCCACCAGCGGATGGCGCACCACGTCGGACGCGTCGAAATCCGTGAAGGCCAGGCCGCGCACCTCGGCGAGGATGTGGCGGGCTTCCACCAACCCGGACTTCTGTCCCTTGGGCAGGTCCATCTGGGTCACGTCGCCCGTGATGACGGCCTTGGCGCCGATGCCGATGCGCGTCAGGAACATCTTCATCTGCTCGGGCGTCGTGTTCTGGGCTTCGTCGAGGATGACGAAGGCCTGGTTGAGGGTGCGGCCGCGCATGTAGGCGAGCGGCGCCACCTCGATGCTGCCCTTCTCGAACAGGCGGCCCACCTTGTCGAAACCCATCAGGTCGTAGAGGGCATCGTAAAGCGGGCGCAGGTACGGGTCCACCTTCTGGGCCAGGTCGCCGGGGAGGAAGCCGAGCCGTTCGCCGGCCTCCACCGCCGGGCGGGTCAGCACGATGCGGCTCACCTGGTCGCGCTCGAAGGCATCCACGGCGCAGGCCACGGCGAGGTAGGTCTTCCCGGTTCCCGCGGGACCGATGCCGAAGGTGATGTCGTGTTCCTGGATCTTGCGTATGTACTCCACCTGGTGCGGCGTGCGGCCGTGCAGGTCGCCGCGCCGGGTGAGCAGGGCCGAGGCGGATTGCCCCGCCTGGCTCAGGTTGGCCAGTTCGATCAGGCCGAGCTGGATCACGTCCACGGTCAGGGGTTCGCCGGCCAGCGCATAGAAGTGCTGCAGGGCCAAGCCGGCGCGCCGGGAGTGTTCCGGGTCGCCGGAGATCCGGCATCGGTCGCCGCGCCGGGAAATGGTCACGTCATAAGCCGTCTCGATCTGCCGCAGGTTCTCGTCGAGGGCTCCGCAGAGATTCGCCAGCCGTTCGTTGTCGGCCGGCGCGAGCACGACCTCCACGGGCCTCGGCTTCACGGCCGGCCTGCCGGCGGCGGGCAGGCTATTCAACGATCACCGCCTCGCCGCGCAGGCTGTGGGGTAGGGCTCCGGTGATGCGCACGTCCACGAAGCGGCCGGCCAGGCGGCCCGGGCCGGCGAAGTTCACGACGCGGTTGTTGCCGGTGCGGCCGGAAAGCTCCGTGGCGTTCTTCTTCGCGCGACCTTCCACGAGGACCCGTTGCACGCTGCCGACCATGGCGTCGGAAATGGCCATGGCCTGCAGTTCGATGCGCTTCTGGAGACGCATGAGCCGGGCCGTCTTCACCGCGGCGGGCGTGTCGTCCGGCAGGTCGGCCGCCGGCGTGCCGGGCCGCGGGCTGTAGATGAAGGAGAAACTGGTGTCGAAGCCGATTTCCTCTATGAGGCGCATGGTGCGCTCGAAGTCGTCCTCGGTCTCGCCAGGGAAGCCGACGATGAAGTCGGACGAGAGGGAGATGTCCGGACGCACGGCGCGCAGCCGGCGGACGAGCGACTTGTATTCGAGGGCCGTGTAGCCGCGCTTCATGGCCGCCAGGATGCGGTCGGAACCGGATTGCACCGGCAGATGCAGATGGGAGACCAGTTGCGGCACCCGCGCGTAGACGTCGATGAGCCGCTGGCCGAGTTCCCTGGGATGGGAGGTGGTGTAGCGGATGCGCTCGATGCCGGGCAACTCGGCGATGGCCTCGATCAGCAGCGCGAGATCCGCGCCTTCCGGGTCCTCGTCCAGGGCGCCCCGGTAGGCATTCACGTTCTGCCCGAGCAGGGTCACCTCGCGCACCCCTTGCCCGGCCAGGCCGGCCACTTCCGCCAGCACGTCGGCGGCGGGACGCGAAACCTCCTCGCCGCGGGTATACGGCACGACGCAGAAGGTGCAGTACTTGGAGCAGCCCTCCATGATCGACACGAAGGCCGAGGCGCCCTCCACGCGGGCCGGCGGCAGGTGGTCGAATTTCTCGATTTCCGGAAACGAGACATCGACCTGGGCACGGCCGCTGGCCCGCCGGGCCGCGATGAGCTGCGGCAGGCGGTGCAGGGTCTGGGGCCCGAAGACCAGGTCCACGTAAGGCGCCCGGGCCACGATGGCATCCCCTTCCTGGCTCGCCACGCAGCCGCCGACGCCGATGACGAGGTCCGGTTTCGCCTTTTTCAGGTGCTTCACCCGGCCCAGGTCGTGGAACACCTTCTCCTGTGCCTTCTCGCGCACGGAGCAGGTATTGAACAGGATGATGTCGGCTTCCTCGGGATTGTCCGTCTTCACGGCGCCTTCGGCTCCGGCGAGGACATCGGCCATCCGGTCCGAGTCGTATTCGTTCATCTGGCACCCGAAGGTGCGGATGAACACTTTCTTGGTCATGCGATCAACGGGCGGCGGCGAGTTCGGCGGAGCTGAGGATCCAGACCCGGAAGACCTTGCCATAGGGGTCGGTGACGTAACGGACGGTGGCCGGCTGTTGCACGGCCGTGGGGACGACGATCAGATTCTGCTCGTTGCGGATCTGCAGGCCGGGCGCCAGGGCCAGGGTCTTGCCGTCGATCTGCACCTGTCCCCACTGGGGCGGTTGCATCTCGCCCATCACCGCTTCCGCCGGCAGGTTGCGCACCAACCCCGCCACCGGCGGCTGGACCGGCGGCGGCGCGTTGGTCACTGAATTGACGATCGTGCTGATGATCGCCGGAATGATCGAACCTGCGGGCATAAACGAATTATAGATCAACCGATTGGCGGACGCCCCGCAGCCCGGATATCGGCCGGCCGGCGGAATCCTTTAGGATGGCGCGTTTTCGCCTGCGGTTTTCCCGTGTCTGCCGCCCCCACGACGATTCCCCGCGCCGGCCTCGTGCTGCTCGCCTTGCTGTCCCTGGGTTGGGGGCTCAACTGGCCGATCATGAAGACGGTGATCACCGAGATCCCGCGCCTGACCTTCCGGGGCATGTGCCTGGTCCTCGCTTCGGGCGGCCTTTTCGCCATCGCCCGCGTCTCCGGGGCCGCGTGGCGGATTCCCGACGGCCACGCGCGCCAGGTCCTCGTCCTCGCCGCCAGCAACATCGCCGGCTGGAACGTCCTGTCCATCTACGGCATTTCCCACCTTGCCTCCGGCCGCGCCGCCATCCTCGGCTACACGATGCCCCTGTGGTCCATGCTGCTTTCGGCGTGGCTGTTGGGCGACCGGCTGACCCCGCGCCGGCTGCTCGGTCTGGCCTTGGGCATGGGCGGCATGGGCCTCCTGGCGAGTGCGGAATTCCGGCATCTGGGGGAGGCGCCCCTGGGCGTGTTGTTCATGCTGGCTGCGGCGATGACCTGGGCCGGCGGCGTCGTGGCCTACAAGCGGTCCCCGCCCCCCATGTCCATCACCAGCCTGACGGCCTGGCAGATGCTGATCGGCGGCGTGCCCATCTGGGCCGCGGGACTGGCCTTCGAGGCGGTGGCCTGGGACCAGGTCGGTTTCTGGCCCCTGTTCGGGCTCTGGTACAACGTCTTCGTGGCCGTGCTGTTCTGCTACTGGGCGTGGAACAGGATCGTCCAGATGGTGCCCGTGGCCGTTTCGTCCCTCGGCTCCCTGATCGTGCCCGTGGTCGGCGTGTTCGGCGGCATGGTCTTCCTGGGCGAGCAGCCGCGCTGGCAGGACTTTGCCGCACTGCTCCTGGTCCTCGGTGCGTTGGGTACGGTGATTCTCCCGGCGGGTGGGCCGAAATGACCCGTTTGACCGGGAACAATCCATGCTTCGGTCCGATCATGCACAATCCGCGCCCATGCTGACCACAACCGGCCTCTCCTGCCAGCGCGGCGAACGTCGCCTGTTCGCTGGCCTCGACCTGTCGGTCGGCGCCGGGCAGTGGCTCTACGTCAAGGGCGAGAACGGCTCGGGCAAGACCACCCTGCTGCGCACCCTGGTGGGGCTCGCCCATGCGGCGGCGGGCGAGGTGCGCTGGCGCGGCCAGACCCTGCGCGAGGCGGGCGACGACTACCGGCGCGAACTGCTCTACCTGGGGCACCATGGCGCCATGAAGGAGGACCTGACCCCCTTCGAGAACCTGCGCCTGGCCTCGGCCCTGGACGGCAACGACCTGCCGGAACGGGACACTTTCGCCGCCCTGCACCGGCTCGGCCTGCGCGGCCGGGAGGACCTGCCGGTGCGCTTCCTGTCGGCGGGCCAGAAACGGCGTGTCCTGCTCGCCCGCCTGGTGACGCGGAAGGCCACCCTGTGGATCCTCGACGAGCCGTTCACGGCCCTGGACGTGAAGGCCGTGGACATGCTCTCCGGCCTGATCGGCGAACACCTGGCGGCCGGCGGCATGGCCGTGCTCACCAGCCACCAGGCCCTGCCCCTGCCCGCCGGCCAGACGGTGGACCTGAGTTCGCCCCGGTTCGCCGCGGGAGGAGAGGGCCGGTGAAGGCGATCCTCGCCGTCGTCCGCCGCGACCTGCTGCTCGCCATGCGGCGGAAGAGCGAGGTCCTGACGGTCCTCTTCTTCTTCATGATCGTGGTGAGCCTGTTCCCCCTGGGCATCGGCCCGGAGACGCCCCTGTTGCGCAAGATCGCGCCCGGCATCCTCTGGGTCGCCGCCCTGCTGGCCAGCATGCTCGGGCTGGCGCGGCTGTTCGCGGCCGACCATGCCGACGGCACCCTGGAACAGCTCGCCCTGTCCCCCTCGCCCCTGGGCCTGCTGGTCACGGGTAAAATCGCCGCCCACTGGCTCGTGTCCGGGTTGCCCCTGGTGCTGCTGGCCCCCGTGCTCGGCATCCAGTTCGACCTGGATGCCGGTGCCCTGGGGGTGCTCGTCGTGGCCCTGCTGCTCGGCACGCCGCTGTTGTCCCTGATCGGGGCCATCGGCGCCGCGCTGACCCTGGGCCTGCGCGGCGGCGGCGTCCTTTTGAGCCTCCTGGTCTTGCCCCTCTACGTCCCGGCCCTGATCTTCGGCGCCGGCGCCGTGGAGGCCCATGTCTCCGGCCTCGGGGCCGGCGGGCATCTTTCGCTGCTGGCGGCCCTTCTGGCGCTGGCCGTGTTTTTCGCGCCGTGGGCAGCCACGGCGGCATTGAGGATCGCATTGGAATGAGCAACGGGCTCATCAACTGGTTCAGGTACGCCTCGCCGCAGAGCTTCTACCCGCTGGCCGGGAAGATGATCCCCTGGTTCTGGGCGCTCGCCCTGCTCTTCACCGTGGCCGGCCTGTGGATCAGCTTCTTCGTGGCGCCGACAGACGCCGTCCAGGGGGAGGGCTACCGGATCATCTTCATCCACGTGCCGGCCTCGTGGATGTCCATGTTCATCTACTGCGTCATGGCCGGATGGGCCGCCATCGGCCTGGCCCTGAACACGCGCCTGTCGGGGATGATGGCCACGGCCCTGGCGCCCACCGGCGCGCTGATGGCCTTCCTCTCCCTGTGGACCGGGGCCCTGTGGGGCAAGCCCATGTGGGGCACCTGGTGGGTGTGGGACGCGCGGCTCACGTCCGAACTGATCCTCTTCTTCCTCTATATCGGCTTCATCGCGCTGCAGGCCGCCATCGACGACCCGCGGCGGGCCGACAAGGCCGGTGCGATCCTCGCCCTCGTCGGCGTCGTGAACATTCCGATCATCTACTTCTCGGTGAAATGGTGGAACACCCTGCACCAGGGCGCCTCCGTTTCCATCGCCAAGTCCCCGTCCATGGCCCAGACCATGCTTTGGGGCATGCTGGTCATGGCGCTCGCCTTCTGGATGTACTCCATTGCCATCGCCCTGATGCGGGCAAGGGCCATCATGCTCGAACGGGAGGTCCATACCGAGTGGGTCCGGAATCTCCCGGAAGTCGCGGGAGGGAACGCGCCATGAACTGGGGATCCGCCGCGGACTTCTTCGCCATGGGAGGCTACGGCCTCTACGTCTGGGGCAGCTTCGGCGTCTGTGCCGTGGCGCTCGCCGTGGAACCCATCCTGGTGCGCAAGCGTCGAAGCGACATCCTGCGCAGCCTGCGCCGGGAACGCATCGCCGACGAGCTGGAAAAGCAGTGATTTCCCTGCCCGCCGCCCCGGGCGGTCCAGTGCGCCTGCGCGCCCATTACCCTTGCCGGTGAGGTTTGCCGAATGAAATCCCGACAGAAACGCATCGCCCTGATCCTGGGGGGCCTCGCCACCCTGGGCATCGCGGCCGCCCTCGTCCTCAACGCCCTGAACAGCAACATCGCCCTCTACGTGACGCCGAGCGAGGTTGCCGAGGGCAAGGCGCCGAGGGAGAAGGCGTTCCGCGTCGGCGGCATGGTCAAGGACGGGAGCCTGCGCCGCGACAACCTGACCGTCTATTTCGTGGTCACCGACACGGCGAAGGACATCCCCGTCGCCTACACGGGCATCCTCCCCGACCTCTTCA
>DAOLKI010000040.1:0-11410 GCA_035331665.1 Rhodocyclaceae bacterium | reverse complement strand
GGGTTTGCCGGTTTTTCCTCCTCGGCCGCCAACCTGACGGGCAAGGGGTATGACAGCGCCCACGGATGGGGCCTGCGCCTGGGCTGGTTGAGCAAGATCACGGACTCCTTCGCCGTCGGGGCCGCGTACTCGACCAAGGTGCGCATGAGCAAGTTCGACAAGTACAGCGGCCTGTTCGCCCAGCAGGGCGATTTCGACATGCCCGAGAACCTCAACATCGGGATCAGCTTCAAGGCCACGCCGTCCGTGACCATCGCGGCCGACTACCAGCGAATCAATTACGGCGGCGTGAAGTCCGTGAGCAACCTGAGCGACTTCGGTCTCGGATTCGCCGGCGTGCCGAATTCCCTCGGGGGAGAGAACGGGCGCGGATTCGGCTGGTCCAGCGTCGATGTCTTCAAGCTCGGCGTCGAGTACCAGTACAACGCCAACCTGACGCTGCGTGCCGGCTACAACCATACGGACAACCCGATCCAGTCGCGGGACGTCACGTTCAACATCATTGCTCCCGGTGTCGTCAAGGATCACCTGACCCTGGGCGGGACCTACAAGCTGAGCAAGGATTCGGAACTGACGGTCGCCTACATGCACGCGTTCAGCAATTCCGTGACGGGCGCCAGCCTGTACAACAAGTTCCTGCCGGGGCCCGCCGGGCAGGAAACGATCAAGATGCATCAGAACTCCCTGGGCGTCGCCTACGGCGTCAAGTTCGACTGATCCGGGCTGGAATAGTCATTCGGAGCCGGCGGTTTCTCCCGCCGGCTTTTTTTTCAGGAGGTTTCGATGGTTCGCGTCATTGCGGGGCTCGTCCTCGCCTGCATTTCCTTCATCGCCCATGCGTTGTCACCGTACGTGCAGGCCGACAAGCTTGCGGGCGGCGACCTGAAGACGGTCATGAGCGCAGTCGAGCAAAAGCTCTCGGGGGCCGGCTTCCACGTCATCGGACGCCATGTGCCCAAGGGCATCGCCGGGTATGCCAGCGTCGTCGTCACGGACGCCGGCATTCTCGATGCGGTCCGCCAGATCGGCGGTACGGCCATCGTGGCGGCGCCCATCCGGGTCGGCGTCAAGGCCGACGGGGCCGTCTCCTACATGAATCCGGAATACTGGTACCGGGCCTACCTGCGCGGCGACTACACGAAGGCGGAGGCGGCCGTCAGGGCGTTGGCCGGGAAACTGGAAAAGGCGCTCGGAAAAGCCGGCGTTTTCGGAGGCGACGTCAAGACCGAGGATCTGTCCGAATACCGGTACATGTTCGGCATGGAGCGGTTTCATAACCGGGCCGAGATCAAGGAATACAAGAGCTTCGAGGAGGCCGTCCGCGTCGTGCGCACCAACCTCGACAAGGGCGTCGCCCACAGCGCCAAGGTCTACGAACTGGTCCTGCCGGACCAGAAGCTGGCGGTATTCGGATTCGCGATGAATGACCCGGAAACCGGCGAGGCCTGGTGGGTCCGCAAGACAGGCCCGGACCACGTTGCCGCTCTACCGTGGGAAGTCTTCGTGGTTGGCGGAAAGGTCATGGCGCTGCATGCCCGCTACCGGACGGCGCTGTCCTGGCCCGCATTGACGATGGGCACGTTCATGGGTATCGGCAAGCATCCCGACTACGTCCTCCAGATGGCCGAGGACATTGCCGGCGTGCAGTGAGGCGGCTTCGGATCGGGACCCTCCCTTCGGGAGGGCCCGCCGGAGTCAGACGAACCGGGCGATCTGACCGTCCAGCTTCTCCGCCAGCGCCAGGAAACCGGCGAGACGCTCCCTCTCCTGGGCCACCACCGCGGCCGGTGCCCGTTCCAAGAAGCTCGGCGTCTCCAGCTTCTTGCGCGCCTTCGCGATCTCTCCGTCGACGCGGGCCTTTTCCTTGGCCAGCCGTTCCTTCTCGGCGGCGCGGTCGATCTCGATCTTCAGCATCAGCCTGAAGTCGCCGACGATCTGTACGGGCGCGTCGGATTCCGGGAGGCTTTCTCCCGTTGCCGCGACCTCCGTCAGCTTGGCGAGGGCCGCCAGGTAAGGTGCGTAGGCCTGCACTCGCGCCGCATCCCCGGCAGCCGCCAGCGGCACCTTCTGGGCCGGCGACAGGTTCATCTCGCCGCGCAGGCTTCGGCAGGCGTTCACCATCTGCTTCAGTACGGCGACCCAGGTTTCGGCCTCCGCATTGCGGGCGGCCGCATCCGCCCGGGGGTAGGCCTGCTGCATCAGGGATTCCTTGCCGTCCCCCTTTGCCTTCCCCGCCATCGGCGCGACCTTTTGCCAAAGTTCCTCGGTGATGAAAGGAATCAGCGGATGGGCGAGGCGCAGGATCGTTTCCAGGACGCGCAGCAGTGTCCGGCGGGTGGCGCGCTGCCCTGCTTCGTTGCCGCCCTGCAGTTGAACCTTCGCCAGTTCCAGATACCAGTCGCAGTACTCGTCCCAGACGAACTCGTAGAGCGCCTTGGCGAGGAGATCGAACCGGTACTCGGCGAAGTGCTGGGCCATTTCCGCCTCGACGCCCTGCAGAAGGCTGATGATCCATCGGTCCGCCTGCGACAACTCCAGGGCCCCGCTGCCGCCGCAGGCACCGGGACTGGGAGTGCCGCAGTCCTTGCCCTCGCAATTCATCAGCACGAAGCGCGTGGCGTTCCAGAGCTTGTTGCAGAAGTTCCGGTAGCCCTCGCAGCGGCTCATGTCGAACTTGATGTCGCGGCCCGGGCTGGCCAGCGAAAGGAAGGTGAAGCGCAGGGCATCGGTGCCGAATCCGGGGATGCCGTTCGGAAACTCGCGGCGCGTGCGCTTCTCGATCTGCTCCGCCTGCCTGGGGTTCATCAGGCCGCTCGTGCGCTTCTTCACCAAGTCGTCGAGTCCGATGCCATCGATGAGGTCGATGGGGTCCAGGACGTTGCCCTTCGACTTGCTCATCTTCTGGCCCTCGGCGTCGCGGATGAGCCCATGGACGTAGACGTCACGGAACGGGATCCTGCCGGTGATGTGCTTCGTCATCATCACCATGCGGGCGACCCAGAAGAAGATGATGTCGAAGCCGGTGACCAGCACCGTCGAGGGCAGGTACAGGTCCAGGGCCGGATTGGACCTGGCCGGCCACTCCGGCGTCCAGTCCAGCGTCGAGAAGGGCCAGAGGGCGGAGGAATACCAGGTGTCGAGCACGTCCGGGTCCCGTTCCAGGCCCCCCGTATAGCCGTCCCGGCGGGCCTGCTCATAAGCTTCGGCCTCGTCATGCGCCACATAGACGCGGCCATCGTCCGAGTACCAGGCGGGAATCTGGTGGCCCCACCAGAGCTGGCGGGAGATGCACCAGTCCTGGATGTTCTCCAGCCACTGGTTGTAGGTGTTGACCCAGTTCTCCGGAATGAAGCGGATCTCCCCGTTCGCGACGCACTCGAGGGCCTGGCCGGCGATGGACTTGCCGTCCGCCCCCGGCTTGCTCATGGCCACGAACCACTGGTCGGTGAGCATCGGCTCGATGACGGCGCCGGTGCGGTCACCGCGCGGCACCATGAGCTTGTGGGCCTTGACGCTGACCAGCAGGCCTTGCGCCTCCAGATCCGCCACGACGGCGGCCCTGGCATCGTAGCGGTCCATGCCTCGGTACTGCGCCGGTCCGTGCTCGTTGATCCGCGCGTCCAGGGTCAGCACCGAGATGGGCGCAAGGCCATGCCGGTGCCCGATCTGCCAGTCGTTGAAGTCGTGGGCCGGGGTGATCTTCACGCAGCCGGTACCGAACTCCCGGTCCACGTAGGTGTCGGCGATGACCGGGATGGTGCGCCCGGTCAGCGGCAAATGCACCTGCTTGCCGACCATGTGCCGGTAGCGCTCGTCCTCCGGATGGACGGCCACCGCCACGTCGCCGAGCAGCGTTTCCGGGCGGGTCGTGGCGACCACGAGGGCGCCGTCGCCTTCCGCGAAGGGATAGCGGATCTCCCACATGGAGCCGTCCTCCTCCTCGCTGACCACTTCCAGGTCCGAGACCGCCGTCAGCAGTTTCGGGTCCCAATTGACGAGGCGCTTGCCGCGGTAAATCAGCCCTTCCCGGTAGAGGCGCACGAATGTCTCGGTGACGATCCTGGACAGGCCGGCATCCATGGTGAAGCGCTCGCGGCTCCAATCGCAGGAGGTGCCCAGTCGGCGCATCTGGCGGGTGATCGTCCCACCGGAGTATTCCTTCCATTCCCAGACCTTCTCGAGGAAACGCTCGCGCCCGAGTTCGTGGCGGGAGACGCCCTGCTGGTCCAGCTGCCTCTCCACCACGATCTGCGTCGCGATGCCGGCGTGGTCGGTGCCCGGCTGCCAGAGGGTGTTGTGGCCGAGCATCCGGTGATGGCGCGTGAGGGCGTCCATGATGGCCTGGTTGAAGCCGTGTCCCATGTGCAGCGTGCCGGTGACGTTCGGCGGCGGCAGCAGGATGCAGAACGATTCGGGGTTGGCCGGGTCCAATCCGGCGGAGAAGTAGCCGCGTTCCTCCCAGAGGGGATACCAGCGGCGCTCGATGTCGTTGGGTTCGAAGCTCTTGGCGAGTTCCATGATGGTGTTGCGCGCGGGGCGCGCGTTGGATGGGAATGCTGTGTTGGACCGCCGTCATCCGGCGGCCGGCGGTTCCTGTTCGAGGGCGGCGCGCAATCGGGCGGCCAGCGACTCCCGGGCTTCCGCCACGAGGTGGCCGGAAACCCGCTCGGCGAGGCCATGCAGGGCCTCGGCCACGAGCGCCGGAAGACGCTCTTCGGCCCAGGCGTCCAGGGCGTCGGCGATGGCGGCTTCCTGCAACCGTCGCAATGCCTCGACCCGTACGTTCAGGCGCCGCTCGAGTTCGTCTTCGGCGGGGTTGGAGGTCGGCGTGCCGGCCGCCACGTCCTCCACGACTTCCGTCAGTACCGGGACATCCTCCTCGGCCGTCGGCCGGGTGCCTCCGGCGACGAAAACCCGGTGTCGCCGCATCAGCGCGTCCGCCTTGCCGATCAGTTCTTCGCTCATTCCTCGAATCCCCGGCTGATGTCCCGGTTCGCCAGTTCGTAACCGCGGTCGCGGAAGAACCGGAAACGCTCGCGTGCCGCGCGCACCACGGCCTCGTCGCGGCTGACGATCTCGACCATGTCGCGGAAACGGGCGAAGCCGGGCGGCACGTCGTCGCTCAGATTCAGCAGGTACTCGTCCCCGCCGGCGTTGTCGAGGGTGCGGTCGATCAATATCGGGGTGTCGCCCGCCAGCGGCGAGTCCGCCCCGCAATGCGGCAGAAAACCGGTGGAGGGATGGGTCCACAGGAGGCGGTCCAGATGCTCGGCCTGCGCCGCATCGGGCGCGTAAACGATGACCCGCGCGCCGCGGCCATGGGCGGCCGTCAACCAGGCGACGGCTGTCTGGGCCCGGTCGGCTGCCCCGTGGAAGAACTGGATGCGGGTCATGCTCGATGCGGCCCTAACGGGCCCCGTGGGCCCTGGCCAGGAGGAAATGGGCGAGCAGGGGTACCGGCCGGCCCGTGGAGCCCTTTTCCTTGCCGGACTTGTAGGCCGTACCCGCGATGTCCAGGTGGGCCCAGTCGTACTTCTGCGCGAAACGGGACAGGAAGCACGCGGCGGTGATCGTGCCGGCGGCCCGTCCGCCGATGTTGGCGAGATCCGCGAAATTGCTCTTCAGCTGGTCCTGGTAATCGTCCAGGAGCGGCAGCTGCCAGACCCGGTCGTGGGCCGTCTGGCCCGCATCCTGGAGTTCCCGCGCCAGGCCGTCGTCATTGGCCAGCAGACCGCTGACCACGTGGCCCAGGGCGATGACGCACGCGCCGGTCAGGGTGGCCACGTCCACGACACAATCGGGCTCGAAGCGCTCGGCATAGGTGAGGGCGTCGCAAAGGATCAGTCGGCCCTCCGCGTCGGTATTGAGGATCTCCACGGTGAGGCCGTTCATCGAGGTGATCACGTCGCCGGGCTTGGTCGCCCTTCCGCCCGGCATGTTTTCGGTGGTCGGCACCAGGGCGATCACGTTGAGAGGCAGGCCGAGCCTGGCGACGGTCTTCATGGTGCCCAGCACGCTGGCGGCGCCCGACATGTCGTATTTCATCTCGTCCATGTCCGGTGCCGGTTTCAACGAGATCCCGCCGGTGTCGAAGGTGATGCCTTTGCCGATCAATACGATGGGCTTTGCGCCCGCCTTTCCCTTCATGTGCTTCAGGACAATGAACTTGGGCGGCTCGTGGGAGCCGCGTGCCACGGCCAGAAGCGTGTTCATGGAGAGCTTTTCCATGTCCGCGCGTTCCAGGACCTCGATCGCCATACCGTGTTCGGAGGCCATTTCGCGGGCCCTGTCGGCGAGGTAGGCCGGCGTGCAGATGTTGCTCGGCAGGTTCGCCAGGTCCTTGGTCACGGCCATTCCTTCGGCCACCGCCTGGCCCTCCTTGAGGGCAGTCTCCGCCACCGCGAGTTCGTTGCGTCGCTCGACGCAGAAGGTGAGCTTGCGCAGGGGGCGGCGCACGTCGTCCTTCTTGGACTTCAACTGGTCGAAGCGGTAGAGCGTTTCCGACGCCACGAGCACCGCCTGCCGGACGCGCCACGCGACATCGGTCTTCTTGACCGGGATTTCCGTCAGGTAGAGGGTTCCGTCGAACCCGCCCGTTTCGTTGAGCGTGCGGACCGTGGTCGCGATCGCGGCCCGGTATTCCTTCGCCCGGAACTCCCGCTCCTTGCCTAGACCCACCAGGAGGACGCGGTCGGCCTCGATGCCCGGCACGTTGTGCAGCAGCAAGGTCGCGCCCGCCTTGCCTTCCATGTCGCCGCGCCGGAGGAGATCGCTCAAATGCCCTTTCGCCGCGCGATCGACCACTTCGGCCGGCCCGGAAAGCTTCCGCGGTTCGAAAACGCCGACGACGACGCAGGCGGTCCGCTGCTTCTCGGGGTTGCCGCTTTTTATGCTAAATTCCATTGATCAATCCTCTTGGGGAACCGGGGAGATTGCAAGTTTCGATCCCCTTTTTCGGAAAACCGACGAAAGAGGGCATTATCCCCAAAAATCTCCCCAGCCGTCAAAAATGATCTTCCAGCGTGCGGCCCAGCGCGAGCTGACCCAGAACGCCGTGGCAGTCTTCGTCGCGCTCTTCGCGATCCTGCTCACGACGCAGCTGATCCGTCTGCTCGGGCAGGCGGCAGGGGGCAAGCTGGCCTCGGAGGCGGTGATCGCCCTGCTCGGCTTCGGGGCGATCAACTACCTGCCCATCGTGCTTTCGCTGTCGCTGTTCATGGCGGTCCTGCTGACGCTGTCCAGGGCCTATCGGGATTCCGAGATGGTGGTGTGGTTTTCCAGCGGCCTGCCGCTCACCGCCTGGATCAATCCCGTGATGCGATTTGCGCTCCCCCTCGTCGTGGGCATTGCGGTCCTCTCGCTGCTGCTCTCCCCGTGGGCCTTGTCGAAGAGCGCCGAATACCGGAAGCGCATGGACGACCGGGACGACATTTCCCGCGTGTCCCCCGGTGCCTTCCAGGAGTCGTCTCTGGCGGACCGCGTGTTCTTCGTCGAGGCGGTCTCCGGCGACGAAGGCCGGGTGAGGAACATCTTCATCAGCACCGTCCAGCATGGGCGGCAAGGAGTGATGCTGGCGGCGCAAGGCCATACGGAGGCGGCCCCGAACGGAGACCGGTTCCTCGTGCTCGAGAACGGCCGGCGTTACGAAGGCATCCCTGGGACGCCCGAATACAGGGTCATGGAATTCTCGAAATATGCCGTGCGTATCGAAACGAAGGAATCCCGGGGCCTGGAGGAGACGCCGAAGAACCGGCCGCTCTGGGACCTGGTGCTCGACCGGAACCCCGGCAACCTCGGCGAACTCCTGTGGCGGATCGGAATTCCCCTGGCCGCCCTCAATCTGGCGCTGCTGGCCATTCCTTTGTCGTTCGTGAATCCGCGTGGCGGGCGCACGAACAACCTGGTATTCGCGCTGCTGACATACATGATCTACAGCAATTTGATCAGCGTGAGCCAGGCGTGGGTTGCCCAGGGCAAGATGCGTTTCGAGGTCGGCGTCTGGGCGGTTCATCTCGCCATGTTCGTCATCCTGCTGCTGTTGTTCTCATGGCGGCTGGCGGTCATCCCTTGGAGACGGCTGTGGCGCTGAGGACGCTGGAGCGTTATCTGGCCCGGGAGATCTACTGGGCGACGGCGCTCGTGCTGCTGGCCTTCCTGGCCCTCTTCGCATTCTTCGACCTGATCCATGAGTTGGAGGACCTCGGGAAAGGCGGATACCAGCTTCAACACATGCTCGCGTTCGTGACGCTGACGGTGCCGGGGCGCGTGTACGAGTTGTTTCCCATCGCCGTGTTGATCGGCACTCTCGTTGCCCTCACGGTGCTGGCGAGGCACTCCGAGATTACCGTCCTTCGCGCCTCGGGTCTCTCCACCGGCCGCCTGCTGGGCATCCTGCTCAAGCTGGGCTCGGTTTTCGCCATCCTGACGTTCCTCATCGGGGAGTTCGTGGCACCGCCCGCCGAGCGGGCGGCCCAGCAACTTCGCCTGCGGGCCATGAGCACCGTCATCGCCCAGGAGTTCCGCTCGGGTCTTTGGGTCAAGGACGAACTTGCCTTCGTGAATGTCCATCACGTCAGTCCGGATGCCAGGCTCCACGGCGTCCGGATCTTCGAGTTCGACAAGCAATACCAGTTGCGCTCGATAAGCGAGGCGAAAGTCGGCGAGTTTCTCCCCTCCGGAGTCTGGCGTCTGAGCAAGGTTGTACAGACCCTGTTCGAAGGTGATTCGGCGCGGGTCCAGACGTTGCCGGAGGCGGACTGGAAATCGGGCCTCAACCCGGAGATACTTTCGGTGCTGCTCGTGGTCCCGGAACGGATGTCCCTGGTCAATCTGTACTTGTACATCCGCCACCTGACGGACAACCAGCAGAAGACCGAGCGTTACGAAATCGCCTTGTGGAAGAAGCTCGTCTACCCGCTGGCAGCCCTGGTGATGATGGGGCTCGCCTTGCCCTTCGCCTATCTGCAGGATCGGATGGGCACCGTCAGCATCAAGGTATTCGCCGGGGTGATGCTGGGCATAGGCTTCCACATGCTGAACGGACTGTTTTCCAGCCTGGGTGTCATCAACAGTTGGACCCCGTTCGTTGCCGCCATCACGCCGAGCGCCCTGTTTCTGTTGGGCACCGTCGGATTCCTCTGGTGGTCGGAACGTCGCTGATCACGGCTTGAAGGCGATCCGGGTGCCGGCCAGCCGGTCGTGGAGGAACTGGCGGTCCCGGTCGAGCAAGGCCCAGAAGAGCCCGACGCCGTAAAAGAGCAGGCTCGGCCAGCACAGGACATAACGCAGGGTCAACCGCGTTATGGGCGGGGTCCCGCCGCCGGCGGCCTCGATTCGGATGCGCCAGGTCTGCATCGCCAGCGTCTGACCACCGTGGGACCAGTACCAGAGGAAATACGCACCCAGCACCAGGAACACGTGCAGCAGCAGGACAGGGCCCGGGGCCGTCCAGTGGTACAAGAGCCCCAGTGCCAAGTGGGGAATCATGAATGAGGCGGAAAGGACCCCGAGCAACAACAGGGATTCATACAGCAGGCTGGCCAGTCGGCGCCGTATGGATGGCAGGTTTCCCGCAGCCGGGACGGGAGACGCCTCGGCCATGGATCAGCGATCGGTGGCCGCAGAAGGGGCGGGCATTGAAGCGGGCGTCGTCGAGGTCGGCTGAATGGGGCGGCTGACCGGGACCGTCAGCTGGCCGCCCATCGAGCCGGCCATACCACTAGGCCTGCCGGCCGCGGATTTGGGCGTCGGCCGTGCTTTTGCGGCTTCGCGGAGCTTTTCCTTTTCCTCGACCGGCAATTCCCGGTATTCCTGCCATTTGTCCTTGACCGCCTGCTGGGTCTCCAACGGCGCCTTTTTCAGGGTCTTGAACTTTTCGCGTGCCGCCTTGCGTTCCTCGGCGGAAAGCCTGGCCCAATCCTTCATGTTGGCTTGGATTCGGGCCTGCTCCTCCGTCCCCATGGTCGGATAGCGCGTGGCGATGCCCAGCCATTTCTTCTTTCGATAGGGTTCCAGGGAATCCCAGTCGGCCGCCAAAGGCGCCAGAACATGCTTCTGTTCGGGCGTCAGCTCGGACCAGGCGGGTTGTTGCAGGGGGGGGACGACGGCCGACGCGGCGGGTACGCCGGCCAGACCGACGATTACTCCGAGGACTGCGAGGACTTTTCGAGCCATGCCTGGAACCCGCGGTCAAGATAGGCTTCTGGCGGCAGTTCGTCCGACAGCAGGGCCGAGTCGATTTCCTCGTTCTCCCTGGCCTGCTCGAACTGGTTCCAGTAGTAGGTCCCGATCACACCCGCGCAAAGCGCCACGCCGGCCAAAAAGGTGCGGCCCCGGTGCATGAAAGTATCCGTCAGGAATCCCCCGAAACCGGCAAGGCTGAGACCGGCGACCGGCGCCGAATGGGCGGCCAACGCCTTCTGCCGGGCTTCGAAGAGGCGCCGGGCCATCACCGGGTTCAGATTCTCGGTTCCGTGGTTCAAGACCTGCTTGATCTTCAGCGCAAGTTGCAGTTCCTCGTTCATAGCTCGATTCCTCTTGCCTTCAATGCCGCTGCCAGGGTGTGGGTGGCCCGGGAGCAGTGGGTCTTGACGCTGCCTTCCGAACAACCCATGGCGGCCGCCGTTTCGGCGATATCCATATCTTCCCAGTAACGCATCAGGAAGGCCTCCCGTTGACGTGTTGGCAGTTTTTCGATTTCTTTTTCAATGATTGCAAGGACTTGCGCCTGTTCCAGCGATCCGTGCGGGCTTCCCAAGGCATTGGACAGTCCTTCGGCCGACAGAGTTTCCAAGGGGTCCGAATCCTCGTCCTCATCGCTGGACAAGGACGAGAACAGGGTCGTCCAGGTGGATCGGACCTTTTGGCGCCGGTAGAAATCCCGAATGGTGTTCTGAAGGATCCGCTGGAACAGCATCGGCAGCTCGTCCAGGGGCTTTCCTCCGTATTTCTCGGCCAGCTTCATCATCGCGTCCTGGACGATGTCGGCTGCCGCCTCTTCCTCGCGAACGGCAAACATCGCCTGCTTGAAGGCACGGCGTTCGACGCCGGCGAGGAAATCGGAGAGTTCGTTTCGGGTGGCCAGCTTCTGTCCCTTTACCGGCTTTTTTCTGCTGTTTGCGATCAGGAGAGGCAGCGCCAACCTTGACCAATCGCGGTGGAGGCAGTAAGTTTATATATTTGGCGCAAATCAGGAACGACGAAAAAACATGCAGTTGACCGGTGCGGAAATTGTAATCAGGTGCCTCCAGGAAGAAAAGGTCGAACATGTGTTCGGCTATCCCGGCGGCTCGGTGCTCTTCATTTATGACGAGTTGTTCAAGCAGGATCAGGTCAAGCACATCCTGGTGCGCCATGAACAGGCGGCCGTCCATGCTGCCGACGCCTACTCGCGGTCCTCGAACAGGATCGG
>DAOLKI010000039.1:9988-11478 GCA_035331665.1 Rhodocyclaceae bacterium | reverse complement strand
TGGGAGACCTTCTACATCTCGTCCATGGGCGGCGCGGCCTTCAGCTTCCGCCATGTGGGCGTCAATTACGTCCGCCTGTCCGGTCGCGCCGCGCGCACCTCGGTCCTGCTGCTCAACCATGACGGCAGCGGGCCGACGGTACGCCTCGAGCCGATCGACGACGCGGCGTCCATCTGGGCGGGGTACAAGGCGCCCGACGGCGAGACCCTCCTGGGCGTCTATGCCCTGCAACAGGCGATGATCGACCGATGGGGTGCCGAGTACCCGCCGAAGCGGGTACGCGCCTTCGCCGTCGGACCGGTCGGCGCCGCGACGCCGGAGGGCACGATCGGCTCCAATCCGGTCGAGAAGGGGGCGCTCAATCCCGTTGCCGACTGGTGCGGACGCGGCGGCATGGGCAGCCGGCTCCTGCAGGCCCACGGCATCGTCGGCGTGCTGATGGGGGGGCAATGGGAGGATCCCCAAAAGACGACGATCAAGGACTTCGACCCGTATTTCATCGAGCACTTCGGCGACCGCTCGGCGAAGATCGACAAGGCGGTCACCACGAAGTACTGCCTCGACCCGAAGACGGGAACCGGGGGCACCTTCGGTTCCAACTACCATGCGATGGGCGACAAGATCCTGAGCTTCAACTACCGCTCGATCTATGCCCCGAAGGCCGAGCGGCAGCGGCAGCACCGGCACTTCATCGTGGACCACTACCTCCGCCAGTTCAACGAGGAGACGATCGCCACGAAGAGCTTCGAGCATTGCGGCGAGCCCTGCTCGGTCGCCTGCAAGAAGATGAACGGCAAGTTCAAGAAGGACTACGAGCCCTACCACACGCTGGGGCCGCAGGTGGGCGTGTTCGACCAGCGCGCGGCGGAACTGCTCAACGACCATGCGGATGCCATGGGGTTCGACGCGATCCAGATCGGCGGCATGCTCGCCTGGATCATGGAGTGCGTCAGCGACCGGCTGATCGATCCGGCCGACTTCGGGTTCCCGCCCGGGGAAACGCTCCGTTTCGAGGGCTTCACGGCCGATCCCGGCGAGTTCGACGTGGTCGGCGACAGCATGATCAACGCCCGCTATGCCATGGCGGTGATCGACGCCATGCTGGGGGACCCCCGCGCCGAGCCCTTCCGGCACGGCATCCGGGAGGCCGCGAAGGAACTGAACCGGCGCCGCCCGGACACCCGGCCCGGCGAGCGGGCCGTGTTCCTCTCCCACGGCGACCGGGGATGCATGGTGCCCAACCAGTACTTCGTGCCCGGGATGGGCAGTCCGATGCCGATCATGGGCAAGTACTACGTGTTCTACGGGGCCAACATCCTGGCCCCGGAGGAAGTCGGCAGGCGCAACGTGGAGCGGATGGTCTATGAATTGATCAGCGACAACGTTGGGATGTGCCGCTTCCACCGCCAGTGGACCGAACCGCTGGCCAACGAGATCGCCCGCGAGCACTTCGGGCTGGACGTCGATTTCAGGCGGCACCATTTCGAGCT
>DAOLKI010000039.1:0-9888 GCA_035331665.1 Rhodocyclaceae bacterium | reverse complement strand
TCGCCCGCGAGCACTTCGGGCTGGACGTCGATTTCAGGCGGCACCATTTCGAGCTCGCCCGGCGGATCAACGCGCGGGAGGGCGCCAAGAGCGTGCCCTGGGAGACGGAGCGCCTGACCGACATGCTGACCAACTACCTGCGCTGGATCGTCGAGGACGGCAAGGACGTCGGCGAGATCGAGGCGTGGATAGACCACGAGCGGCTCGACCACGCGCTCGTTCCGTCGACCCAGGGCGAACCCATCGAGCGCCCCGCGGACCCCGGCCACGTCACCGAGCCGCAACGCCTGGCGCTCGCCTTCTGGCACGCGATCAAGCATGGGCAGGAGGAGGCCTTCGCGGCCGGGCCGGAGGCCATCCAGCCCATCCTGACTCCGGCGCAGCAGCGGGCGGAATCGGCCGACGGACCATGACGTCAAGCTGGAACCGGGCGACGCCGGCGTCCGGTTCCGGCGGGTCCGCGTTCCCCGGAACATGGCATGAGGTTCGACGATGGATTGGATCTTCGCCAGCGCCGTTGGCCACCCCGGTATCGGCGATCACGGGGTACGTTGGCGTCGAGCATGGCGCGCCGGCCGATACGTTGCGACGTACCCTCGCCGGCCCGCAACTGGCGCCGGCGCAGCGTTTTCACGGGTTCGGCCGCGGCCACATGGCGCTTGATCCGTTGTTCGGCCCCTCCGGGCGCTTCCACGGAACGGTGTCCACGGGAGACGGGACTTGCGGCTCCCCCCGGGAATCCCGGCCAAGCGCCTCGCACATCGCGGTACATGATCGCCACCGATCCGGCTTGTGTATCGCCATGGCCTTCGATATCACGTCGGCCAGATGATCGTCGCCGACCAGTGCGAGTTCGGGCCCCGCACAAGCAGGCGGCGCGTCGAGGTTTCCGAGGTCCGGGATGATTTCCTTCCCCGTCACGAGAAAATAGCCGATGGCGCCGATGGAATACACATCGCCGCGGACGTCCAAGTCCCCTGGATCCTTGATGCGCTCGGGTGCCATGTAACCCAGCGTCCCGAGCAGATTCACCTCCTGGGTGAGGTGCGTCCGTTCCGCGTCGACGGCGGATTTCGCCAATCCGAAATCGATCAGCTTGGTCTCCGATGCACCGCCCGCAACAACGCGAAAAAGGACGTTCTCGGGTTTCAGGTCCCGGTGGATGATTCCATTATCATGGAGGTGCTGAACTGACTCGCAGATTTTGCGCAGCACCTGGCGAGCCTGCCGACTCTCGAGCGGTCCATCCTCGATAACGACCTCGCTCAGGGGGCGCCCCGGAACCAGTTCCATGACGTAGAACGGCCGCCCGTCGTCGCAGGAACCAGAATCCAGAACGGAGACGACCCCGGTGTGGTCAAGCGCCGCAAGCAATCGGCGTTCTCGCCTGAAACGCTGCTCCCATTCCTCGCGCAACCGGCCCTTCATGATCTTGATGGCGATCATCCTTCCCAGTTCCCGATCCAGCGCCTCGTAGACATCCGCCTGACCGCCTTCGCCGATCCTCCGGGAAAGTCGATACTTCTCGACGCGGTCCCCTTCCTTCAATGCCGAGAAGCGCTTCCAAAGCAGCGGCGGAACCAAAGGGCCCAGGAACACCGCCACGGCGAGGGCCAACAGAAGCACACCCAGGTCGGCGGCAACGAAGGCGATCGGCGCGTAGGCCTCGGTCTCCGCGATCTCGACGGCAATTCCGAGCCCGAGGGCGGGTAACCAGCGCCAGGCCCCGATGACCGGCGTACCCGCGTAATTGCGGTACGGCTTCAATATCGTGCCCTGGGTTCCTGCCCGGGTGGAGTTCGTCCACGCGACCGCGTCAGCTACCAGCGCAGTCAGGGGAACGCGGACGCGGCCCGCCGGATCGGACTCGTTCGGCGTCGCAGGGGGAGCCCCCGGCGGGGTCTCCGCGTCCACGCCGGGGACACCGAATCCGCGCAGGTGTGACTCGTGACGGCTCGACGTCAGCAGGCCGCCGTTGCGATCGAATGCAAATGTCTCGCCGGTGTTTCCTGGACGCGCCGATCCGACGATCCGCGCAATCTGCCCGGTCACGCGACGACCCAGGCACAGGACCGCCAATACGCCGCTCTCGCCCGACACTATCGGTGCGGCGGTCCATACCAACGAAACGCCGCCTTTTTCCGCGGCTACGGCCGGCAATCGGTCGGCCTCCCGCGTGGGGCCGATGAAAACCGTTCCCTCGTCGATGGCGTCCTTGAGGCGGGAGAGGAATGCCGGTGCCAGTTTGGAGCCGACGTTTTCCGGCGCCAGCGACGCCACCAGGGTGCCATCCGTGGCCACGATGCTGGCAGCTGCCAGGCCGAGATTTCCGGAAACCGGCAGCATTTGCCTCCGGAAGGCCTCGACGTCTCCGCCCGGCCCCGGCTCGCGGACATCTCCAGACTGGCGGTTACGTATCAATCGTGTCGTGAGGGTGACGACGGTTGGCTCCGCCGCCAGTTGCGCGGTTCCGAACTTGTTCTCGCCTACCCAGATGGCCAGGGCTTCCACCTGGGCGTTGAGCACGCTGTTGAGGAGAACGGAGCGCGCGTTGCGGACTTCCTGCTGCACGTTGACGAACGACCACACGCTCGAAATCGACACGACGAGGACGACCATGACGGTCACCAGCAGGTTGCGACGCGTCAGTTCCGACACCCAGGCGGCGATACCAGGATGCATGCATCAGTCTCCGCCGAACGCAAAGGCACATGTGCACCCGGCGTTGCGACGACGCGCGCGGCCTGCCGCAAGCCGGTGCACCATCGCCACCGGACGTTGGCTCATCGCTTGGGCGACCGCGCCCTGTCCGCAATTGCGTCGATCGCGGCAAACCAGTACCAGACGATGACACCGAGGATCGCTGTCCAGGCGAGGATGGGCAATCCGATCCACAGGACCGCAGGCATCGCGAGGAGCACGGTGCCGATCCAGCCGTAGACGCGAGCAAAATGGGCCGCGTGTGCCGCCGCATCGGGAAGCGGCCGGTTGTCCCAGTCGGAGATCAGGTCGACCCTGCCCTTGTAGCGCATCTGCCAGGCGCGAAAGACACCCGCGAACCCGAGAATGAGCGCGAACAATGAGGCCACTACGTCCAGAAACATGGCTCCTCCGGAAATCTTTTCAAGGAACTGGTGACGCCGCAGACACGTGCCGTCCGCCGTACGATTACGCAGGCGTGAGGAACGCCATCGACGTCTTGCCGTTGTCGTTGCTTCTTTCTCCGCGTGCGGCGTCCAGGCCTGGGGACGTCAGGAACCATTGCGTCTGTGGACCCGCAACACGACCCTCCCCAGGAGCCCCGAGCCGGCACCGGACTCCTGATCCCCCAGAAGGCGCGCGTCGATCGGCAGGCGCAGCCGTCCAATGCGCCGCAGCACCTTCGTTTGCAGATCACCGGCCACCAGTGAAACGCGCGCGAGGGCCAGGGACGGACTGCCTGTCCTCCTGAAATGCCCGGTAATCGATACCACCAAGTCACCCCCCGCCGCCGCAATCTGCGCAACACGATCGGCGAGGGCCTCAAGCGCACATCCGTCCACCGGGGGCCCCACCTCCTCCCCGATCGCCAGTTCCCATGACACGGAACCGTGATCCGTGCGTACTTCACTTACCTGCGTGTCGCACGCGGCGGCCTGGGCGCCCGCAGCGAGGACCATGATCGGAACAACCCATTGGAATTGCATGGCAAGATCCGCGGGCAACCCGCAGATCGCCCGGCTCCCGAGAAAACCTGCGTAGCCTAGTCGGTGAGATCGGTTCTGTAATCCGTACAACGACTACGGGAACCCCTTAGCCGCGACCCGGATCAGAATGCCTGGTCCCACCTGATCGACAGGCGTATGGCGGCGTTTATCATGCCCACCATGCTGTAGGTCTGGGGAAAGTTTCCCCATTGTTCGCCGCTGGCCGGATCGACGTGTTCGGCCAACAATCCGTGCCGATTGCGCAACATCAGGAGCCGCTCGAACAGGGTGCGCGCCTCGTCGCGCCGCCCCAAGGCCGCAAGCGCGTTGACGTACCAGAAACTGCAGACCACGAAGGCATTCTGCGGCTCACCGAAATCGTCCTCCTCGACATAGCGGAAAACGTAATCGCCACGCCGCAAGTCCTTCTCTATCGCCACGACGGTGGCCGCGAACCGTGGATCGTCGGCCGCAAGAAAACCTACTTCCGCCAGGAGCAGCAGGCTCGCATCCATGGCCTTGCCCTCGAAGGTCGAGACGAAGGTGCCGCGACGACGATCCCAGGCGCGTTGCTCGATGACATTGCGCAGGGTTCCAGCGTGGCCGGACCAATAATCCGCTTTGCCCGCCAAACCGAGGCGGGCGGCGATCCGGCCAAGACGGTCGCACGCTGCCCAGCACATGACCGCCGAAAACGTATGCACCCGCGCACTCCCGCGCAGTTCCCACAGGCCGGCATCCGGCTGGTCGTAACAGCGTATCGCCTGCTCGCCCAAGGACTCCAGGCGATGAAAAAGGGTCCTGTCGCCTCGTCTGGTCAAGCGCTGATCGAAGAACACATGGGTAGCGGCAAGGATCGCCGAACCGTAAACGTCATGCTGTACCTGGCGGTATGCCTGATTGCCGATCCGCACGGGGCCCATGCCCCGATAGCCAGGCAACGACGCGACGACCTGCTCCACCAGTTCAGGACGTCCGTCGATGCCGTAGACCGGTTGCAGCGCTCCTCCCGGGGAGTTGGCGGCCACATTGATGATGTAGGTGAGATAACCCTCCATCGTCTGGGTGGTACCGAGGCGATTGAGCGCATTGACCACGAAATAGGCGTCGCGCAGCCAGCAATAGCGGTAGTCCCAGTTTCGCCCGCTGTGCGCCGCCTCTGGAATCGAGGTAGTCATCGCCGCGATGATCGCCCCGGTGTCGTCGAAGGTGTTCATCTGGAGGGTGATCGCGGCGCGGATGACTGCGTCCTGCCACTCGAAAGGAATGGCGAGGAAGCGTACCCATTCGCGCCAGTAACCCGCCGTCTCTTCCAGGAAATGGTGGCCCACCTCCGCCGGTGCGTCCGTGACCGTTTCGTCGGCGCCCAGCAACAAGGTCACGGTGCGTTCGAGGAAAAACGGCGTCTGCTGCAGGATTGCCGTCAATGAGGCGTCGGTTGTCAGGCGTACGGTAATGCCCGGGGCCACGAATCGGATGTGGTTGCTGCCGCAGGTCACCTCCGGAATGGATGCCCCGTTGGCGCATGCAGGGCGCAACCGCAGCGTGATGCGCGGACTGCCCTGCAGTCGGGAAATGCGGCGGACCAGCATCGTGGGCCGGAAAATGCGTCCGTATTGCCTGAACCTGGGTGCAAAATCGCAGACTTCCATGGCGTTCCCGCTCCGGTCGAACAGCCTCGTCACCAGGATCGCCGTGTTCTCCAGGTATTGCTGCTCCGCGCGGACACAGTCCGCGAGTTCGACGGCGAATTCATGACGATCGTCGCTCCCGCCGAGTAGGGCGCAGAACAGGGGGTCGCCGTCAAAACGCGGGAAACAGGCCCAGACGATGGAGGCCCGCTCGTCCAGGAGGGCCCCCAAGGTGCCGTTGCCGATCAGCGCGAGGTCGAGATTCGTCACCGCCGGTCCTCCTGAACCGCCTGTTCCAGCCAGGCCCTGACCGTCTCGACGTCGGCGAGGCGGTACCGGGCACAACTGTCGCCACTGCCCACTTTGATCGAGATGCCGCCCAGGTCGTTGATCGCCACGAAACCCCGTTCATCGGTTGAATCGTCCCCGACGAATACCGGGCGGCGCCCGCGATACGGGGGTTCCGCCATGTAATCGACGATCGCCGTCCCCTTGTCGACGCCAGCCGGCTTCAATTCCACCACGCATTTGCCTGTCTGGACCATCACGTGCTCTGCGCACCCGATCGCCAGGCGTTCCAGGGTGCGACGGGCATAGGCAGCGAGATGGGGAGCCCGTCGGTAATGCAATGCGAGGGTCAGGCCCTTGTCCTCGAGCAGCAATCCGGCATGGCGAGCCAATGCCGGTGCGAGGATCGCCTTGGCCTCGTACTTGACCGCCGGGGACGCGGCATGAATCCACAATCGCCCGGCACCATCGCGGCGTTCCAGCCCATGCTGGCCGGCCATTGGCACACCGGGCAGCCTGAGCAGCCCATCGAGGTCCGACAATGCCCTGCCGCTGATCAGCGCGACCGCTCCGCCACACGCACCGTGCAACCGCGCGATCAGGTCCGTCAGCGAAGCGTCGATGTTGACGGCGGAGGGCATTTCGGCAATCTCCAGCAGCGTCCCGTCGAGGTCGATGAAATACGCCCAGTCCAACCGCGGTCGAGGTGGGGCCGCGGGCCGCCCGGCGGATCGTTTGCGGGCCTCACGCGGGCGCAGGGCCACGGTTTTTCCCTTCATGCTTGGCTCTGTACATTTCCCGATCCGAGTCGCGCAGCATATCCTCGAGGGGTTTCAAGGGACCGTCGAAACAGGCCAAGCCGATGCTTGCGCCGACCGGCGCAAAATCCCGCAGCGCACGAACCAGTTCGCGACGCAACTTGGCGGCGAGATGACGGGCGCCCGCCGGCGAGGTCTGCAGGAACACGACGGCAAATTCGTCGCCACCGAGCCGCCCGGCCACGTCCGTCGATCGGAGGGCGCGTTTCAGCGTCATGCCGACATTCCGCAAGGCGGCGTCGCCGGCCTCGTGCCCACAGGTGTCGTTGAGGACCTTGAATCGGTCCAGATCGATATAGACGAGAGCGACCGGCCATCTCAGGCGCCTTGCGTATTCGATCTCCCGCTCCGCCGCCTCGAGGAAGCCGCGCCGATTGGGGAGGCCGGTCAAAATATCTACCGTCGCTTCCGTCGATTCCCGAATCAGCCGGCGTTGCAGGCGCCGCGCCATTTCGATGACGAGACCGTAGTTGAGGAAGCGGATGGCCGCGTTGACGAACGGAACCCAGGCCAGGCTTTTCGATTCGAACGATCCATAGTCTGCCGCAGCCCACAGGCCGGTGGCAAAACCGGCGGCCCCCCAGCCGGCGGAGGGTCCGACATACCACGCGGACAAGAGGACGGGAACCAGCATGAGCGAGGCGAAGGCAAACTGTGCCTCGGTCGCGACCCGGACTAGGCCGAGAACGGCAATGGTGGCGAGACAGGCCAGCAGGACGGCGATCCGGAACGGCCCCCGCGGCAACCGGGCATATTGGGGCAGGTGCGGGCGCATAGTCCGTTTTGTACCTTCAGGTTCCTGGCAGCAGGCTAGGCGACCGTGTTCGCAAGGGGGCCGCGCCGCCGCATCGCGGCGGCGTCGAGCAACATCCTTCCAGCCCATCGGTAGACATTGAATTCCCTGACCAGACGACGCATCAGTCGCATCCGGTCGCGCTGTTCCTGTGCCGGCATGATCAGGGAGAGATGGAGCGCGGCCGCGCACTGGTCGATGTCGTATGGGTTGACGATCAGTGCCTCGGGCAGTTCGCGGGCGGCTCCTGTGAACTGGGAGAGAATCAGCACACCCCGCTCGTCGTCGCGCGCTGCCACGAACTCCTTGGCCACCAGATTCATGCCGTCGTGGAGACTGCTGACGAAGCAGCAATCGGCCGCGCGGTAGTACTCGTAGACTTCTCGCGGTTCGTGGTGTTCCACCTTCAACACGATCGGCGTCGGCCCGGCGCGGCCAAAACGGGCGTTGATTCGGGTGGCCAGACTGCGCACCTGCGATTCGTGGCTTTGGTATTCCTCGATGCCCGACCGGGTCGGCGCCGCGATCTGTATCAGGCTGAAATTTCCAATCCACTCGGGGTTGAGTTCCAGGAGGCGCTCGACGGCGCGAAAACGCTCGAGGATCCCCTTCGTGTAGTCGAGGCGGTCGACGCCGATGCAGATCCGGTGTCCGCGCGGTAGCCCGTTGGCGGCCCGCCGCTCGGCGACGCATTCGTCGATCGGTTTCTCGACGATCGCCGGGTCCGGCGGCCAGGAAATCGATATCGGATAGCGGCGCACGGCGGTCTCCCTGCCGCCCAGGGATACGGTGAAGGTTTCCCTGTCGACCCGCGCTTCCATGAAGCGATCGACCGTGTCGACGAAGTTGTTGCAATGAAACTGCGTATGGAAGCCGAGGATGCTGCTGCCGAGCATTCCAGCCAGGATATCCTCCCGCCAGGGGCAGATCGCGAAGGATTCCGGGTTCGGCCAAGGGATGTGCCAGAACGTGATCACCGTCGCCTCGGGCAATCGGTCGCGCACCATGCGCGGCAATAGGGCGAAGTGGTAGTCCTGTACCAGGATTATCGGATTCTCGGAGGGCGCCTCGGCAACGATGGCATCCGCGAATTTTCGGTTGACCGCGACGTAGTGGCCCCAGTCCGACGAGCGGAAGATCGGTCGCACGTGGGCGATATGGCACAGCGGCCACATTCCTTCGTTCGCAAAACCGTAGTAATAACCTGCTTCCTCGGCCTGGCTGAGCCAGACCCGCCGGATCTTGTAGGTCGGCTTCTCCGGCGGGACGGCCACCCGGTCGTGGTTATCAACGGCTGCGCGGTCGGCGCTCCCGCTGCCGTGTGCGATCCATGTACCCGAACAGGCGCGCATGATCGGTTCGAGTGCGGTGACGAGGCCGCTGGCTGGCCTTTGCACCTCGATCCGGTCGCCGCGGCGCTGATGGATGTACGGTTCCCGGTTCGATACGACGATGACGTCGTTTCCGCGCAGTTCCCCGTGCAGGATTGCGCGCAGGGTCTCGGGTGTCCAGGTGACCTGGGACTCGTCGCGGGCGCGATACTCGGATTCGAGATCCTGTACCAGCCGTTGCAGGTCCCGGGCGATGGGACGGAACTCCGGTACGCTGAATTTTCCTACGGCCCCGGGATCGCGCAGCAGGCCCTCCCCGCGCAGGAGGGATCGGATCCCGGCAATCCATCCGCGCCACGACAGCTGGGCGATGACCACGGTCATCAACGAGACGATGGCGGCGAGCCCCAGGAAGAAATAAACGACGTAACGTTTCGTCTCCTCACTGCGGCGGGCGATATACCCGAGGTCGTGCACCAGCACCAGGCGCCCCGATGGGTAGGTTTCGTTCGCCAGCGGTTGAACGGAGACGTGCAGCGGGCCGCGCTCGCTCGGCAGCTGGTTGTCACCGCCGTGCGGCCAGCGGTCCAGGGTGTCGCACCGAAGCTCCTTCGGAAGCGACTTGCTGGCCAAGGGCATCGCGTCCGTCGTCGGGCAGAAACCGAGGGCGTAAAGGCGTTCATCCTGGGTTATGCGAGCAAAGAACTCGCCGATCTTGACCTTGCGGCCCGCCGCGAGCTGGTCGAAAAGCGGCTCGCTGATCGTGTTGGCAATCAGCGCGGACCGGATGTCCAGGTCGCGCATGAACCAGCGCAAGGTCAGTCGGTCGACGAGGGGCGTCACCACGTAGGCAAAACCCCAGAGCACGAGCATCAGGGGCAGGACGAACCGCAGGGAAAGCCGCAATGCACTCTCCAACCCGTCACGGCGGGAAAAAAAATGGGCGGAAACAGGTGCCCCTGGATCCGCCCCAAGGTCTCCTCCGCCAGGAAACCAGAAGAGGGCATATCGGGTCTGCATGCCGTCGCCGGTTCGCGGCCCGCGATCACCTCCGCACGGAACGGCTGGGTTGCGGGGCCGCCGGCGATGGAATGGTTCGGCATGCCCCGCACAGCTACCCACGGATTCGTTTCGGGGCACTCCCGGCCTGTCGGTAGGGCGCGGGCCGTGGCTTAAGGAGCCTTAAGCGTATGCGCAAGTACGGACGTTGCCTATACGGGCGCGGCCGTAAGCGGGACGCTTATAACCGCTACGCCTGCGACGGCCCGCCGTGCAAAGGTTCCCGGGTTGCGCTACGGGAATCCCTTATGTGATTACCGGGCGCAGCTTGCGGGGAATTTG